>NZ_DFDO01000033.1:0-13299 GCF_002367915.1 Acinetobacter sp. UBA3025 | reverse complement strand
ACATCAGCTCGCCCTCTACCGGCAGCAATGATAGCATTGGATTCAAACTGACCGTTGCAGCACAGCGCGCAATCAGCTTTACGCCAGACCGTCAAGGCCAGTTAGCCCCTGGTGGCAGCATTATTTACAGCCATACCTTAACCAACATTGGTAACGTTACTGAAGCAGCTGATGGTAAAACATTGAACTTTATTTTACCAACGCCAACAGCAGGTGAAACGGTAACTGTTTATGTGGACACAGATGGTAACGGTATTCTGGATGCTAATGAAGTTGTAACAGGTACAGGTGCTTTAAACAGCATTTTGCAAAATGCAAAATTTGATGTATCTAAGTTACCTGGTTTGCAGCAAGGCGAGTCCGTTACTGTTTATGTAAAAGTTGAAGCGGCAGCAACTGCAACAGCCGGCCAGTCTTATACATCTACAGTACAAATTCAGCCTGAAGCTAACGCTGTATTAGGTTCAAACAGCATTTTATCAATTACAGACCGCACAGTAATTAACCTAGGTTCAGTACGTTTAGAAAAATTCCAGTTTGCTGCAGACTGTACAGCAGCACCCGTTGATACTGACTATACTGCAAACTTACAGAATGCTAAACCTGGTCAATGCGTATTTTATAAAGTAAAGGCAACAAACCAGGGTAATGCTGATGCAACTGCTGTTGTAATCAATGATGCTGTGCCGGCATACACAAAGTACAAAACCGGTTCTGTAGCACGTGAGCCAGCAGCTCAAGGCACTGCACCAACAGAAGCTAACGGTAATGTAAATTACAATGTCGGTACTTTAACTCCTGGCGCTTTTGCCACATTGAAGTTTGCTGTCACAGTTGATAAATCAACCACTCCATAATCTTTAAAAACTTTTCTCCCTCTTTTTTCGAAAAGGGGGACTCGATTCGTTTGTTCTAATTATTTGTATTTTCGTATTTTTGGTTTTGGGGTGTGGCAATGAAAAAAGCAATGAATAAGAAAGTGGAGACATTATCTTTGTCTGCACTTGCGTCTGCTTTGTTCTTTGCACATCACGGTCATGCTGCGATGCCTATGGCTGGACAAATGATTCAGAATATTGCTTATGCAAGTTTTGAAGTCAGTGATTTGAGCGGTGGACAATTACTGCGAACAACTCAATCCAATGCAGTCAATATCGAAATTGCAAAGTTTTATGGTCTTGAACTATTTCCAGATCAGCTCCAGCAAGTAGAAGCGGGTTCAAAAGTCATCTGGTTAAATCAGGTGACCAATACCAGTAATACAAATGCGTGGTTTGATTTTAAAACCGCGGCTATTAACCATTTATCCAATTTAAAAATCTATTTAGATGCCAATCAAGATGGTGTCCTGGATATTTCAGATACCCTGGTTAAAGATGGATTAGAATTACAACCCAATCAAACTGTACATTTATGGGTCGTGGCAGATACCTCATTACAAACTCCCGATCAGTCCAAGTTAGAGCTTCCTTTAACCGTACAGATTCGTGAAGAACCGCAACAACAAAAAACAGTGCAAGACCCTGTACAGGTCTTTGAAGCAAAGTTAAAAATAGAAAAAGCCGTAGACCAACAACTGCTTAACATAACTCAGCAGGCACAAACCCTGAATTATACTTTGACGGTAACCAACTCGGCATCATTACCGGTATCACCTGCAACAGTCACGGTGGATGGACAGGAACAATCATGGGTGATTGTTGAAGATCCTTTGCCGGCAAATACTGTTTTTGAAGATATTCAGGTTTCAGATCTGGCTTCTAATACACTGGTTTTGCATAAGTTGGCAGAAGGACAATATTCAAGTCATTTACCTCAGGATAAAAGCCAAATTGGCTATGCCGTCGTTGCTTATAAAAAACCATTTGCGGCCGGTCAAAAAAGCGAGATTAAGTTAAAGGTTAAAACTCAACCGACCATTAGCTATACCACATTGGTGAATGGAGCTTATGTTCTGCATCAAAAAGGACAAGTGAATCAAAAAACCTTGTCCAATAAAGTTGAAACCAAGGTTGTAGGTCAGCCAACTTTAAATAGCACCACAAATGATTTTAAAATCAGCTTGTATACCGGCAAAGTTAATGAACCAATTTATTTAAAAACCAATGCCGCGGTTTGTAATGCCAACCGTTTTAGCAAAGAGCAGGCACGCATTCGTATTCAGTCTAAATTGACGGGTGATATTGTTATTATTTCCGCCATGGAAAGTGGTGAAAATACTGGTCTGTTCCAATTTAGTTTAGCTACTGAAGAAAATGCAGAAAAAAATCTGAATGATGCTGTTTTACAAACGCTTAAACGTGATGAGGTTACAGCGAGTCTGGTTGAATGCGTCGACGAGCAAGGTCAGGCCACTACACCGATTAATGATATTTCAACGCAGATATTAATTGATCCATACGGCATTATTTTCGATGCAAAAACGAAAAAGCCTGTGGCTGGGGCAACCGTTATACTGGTGGATGAAAATGATCAGCCGGTCGGTAATAATGTGGCTTTTGAAGTTGACCGTACCACGGGGGCTTTACGTTCAATTCCTGCAAAACAGGTAACGTCTGCGACAGGTGAGTTTGTTTATCCGCAAGTGATTCCGGGTAACTATAAATTGTTAGTCGATACCTCAACAATTGCTACTCATCAATATAGTTTTGTCAGCGATCAGGTGGTTTATCCGATCAGCTCATTTAACGGCATGGCGGTACATTCGCAATATTCTTATGGCGGCATATTTACCCTGACATCCAGCAGTCCGGCATTGAATATCGATATTCCGATTGACCCGCTATTAAGCCAATCGGGTTTGATGGTACAAAAAACTGCACGTGATAGCAGTATCGAATTGGGTGATTTCACCGATTACAGTATTACCGTGAGTAATAAAGGTGATGTACTTGCACGTGATGTTAAATTGGAAGACAGTTTACCGCGTGGTTTTAGCTATGTGCCAAATACCATGCGTATTGATGGCAAACCCGTGGCAGACCCGGAAGGTGGCAAAGGCCCTTATTTAACGCTGGGTTTGGGGGATCTTGCAGTCAATGCCAGCGCCAAAATTGAATACCGTGTTCTGGTCGGACCCAATGCTTTAAACGGAGATGGGATTAACCGGGCTCGTGCAGTAGACGGTTCTGGTCTCAGTTCAAATGAAGCACAGGCTAAAGTTAAAGTTCGTCCGGGTGCGTTTAGTGCCGATGCATTTGTGGTAGGTAAAGTTTATACCGACTGTAACCGTAATGGCATACAGGATAAAGGCGAGTTGGGTGTGCCGGGTGTCCGTCTCTACATGGAAGATGGCAGTTATGTCATCACAGACCGTGAAGGTAAATATGACTTTTACGGCGTGTCGGCAAAAACCCATGTGCTTAAAATTGACCGCACCACCTTACCTGCCGGCGTGGAGTTGCTGACTCAGTCCAACCGAAATGCTGGTGATCCATCCAGCCGCTTTGTCGATGTCAAACGTGGCGAATTGCATCGTGCTGATTTCGCCATGGCGAATCAGGCAGATGCCTGTTCTGCACCCTTAACGGATGCAATCAAACAGCGTCAGGAAAAAATTAACAGCAGCAATTTAAATCTTGAAAAAGCGATTAACAAGCAACTTTCTATTGATGCACCGAGCTATCTGGAAAGCAGCACCCGTTCAGAAAACACCCAAGGCTGTTTGGCAAATGACAATGATCAAAATTGCTTATTGAATCGGGGTGATTTTGCTGCACAAAAACAACCGCAATTGTTGATTGATCCGGTAAAACCGCCTGTTTTAGTGAATCTTGAAGAATATTTAAAGCGTAGCGACAACAACGCTTTAGAAATTTTAAACTTAAAAGAAGGACAGGTTCTACCTCATGCACAAACGACGATTCAAGTTCAAGGTGCAGCAGGTGCGACACAGCGTGTTTTAGTCAATGACGTGGTGGTGGCAGATAAACAACGGGGTAAATTAGCCATCCTGGATGAGCATCGTAAGCAAGGGGTTGAATATGTCGGAGTGGCATTAAAAGTCGGTAAAAACAGCATTCGTGCTGAACAATTGGATTTTGCTGGTAATGTTCGTGAAAGCCACCACATTCAAGTCATTGTTCCAGATGAAATTCATCAGCTGAAATTACAGCAAGCGCCAATCCCGGTCATGGCCAATGGCCGTGATGTGATGCAGCTGCGCGTTCAGTTGCAAGACAAACAAGGCATCAAGGTGGCCACCCGTACCTTGATCACTCTAGAAAGTGATATCGGGATTATTGATCTTCCAGATTTAAATCCAAATGAACCGGGCATTCAAAGCTTCATTGATGGCGGCGAGATGATTATTCCGATTCTTGCACCGAATGCGCCTGCACGTGGAAAACTACGCGTTAGCAGTGGTTTAATCAAAGAAGAAATCGACATTCAGTTTCAGGCAGATTTACGTCCGCTGATTGCCGTGGGTTTAATTGAAGGTTCAATTAACTTTAATAATTTTGATAATACACAGTTGCACAGTGTGAATCGTAATGATGGTTTTGAAAATGAGCTGAATGAAATTGCCGAGTGGGGTAATGACACCTCATTGACCGGTCGCACTGCAATGTTCCTGAAAGGAAAAGTCCGAGGCGATTATCTGTTAACCCTGGCTTATGATTCTAATAAAAGTTCCAAGCAGCGCCTGTTCCGCGATATTCAACCTGATGAATATTATCCGGTATATGGTGACGCAGCGGCAAAAGGCTTTGAAGCCCAATCGACCAGCAAATTGTATGTACGCTTAGACAAAGGCCGTTCATATGCGATGTATGGCGACTATGTCACTCGTACAGAAAAAGATGAAGGTCTGGCTTTGGGGCAATATAACCGTTCATTGACTGGTCTGAAAGTGGGACATGAAGGAGATAAGTTTCAGGCATCAGCATTTGTGGCTGAAACCAAATCGCGTCAAGTGGTGACAGAAAATCGTGCACTGGGTATTTCTGGTCCCTACAGTCTGGGTTCAATTTCAAGTGAACTTATTTTAGACAATAGTGAAAAAGTCGAGATTCTGACCCGCGATCGTAATAATCCGGGGTTGATTATTGCCAAACAAAGCCTTACCCGTTTTAGCGATTATGAAGTCGACACCTATAGCAACAGCATTTATCTAAAACAGGCTGTCGCCAGTGTCGATCAAGACCTGAATCCAAACTTTATCCGTATTACGGTGGAAGCGGATGAAATTGGTGAAGAATATCAAGTCGGCGGGATGAGTTTTAGTTATGCCATGAAGAGCCATCTGAAAATGGGTGGTTCATTTGTGCAAAGTAATAATCCATTAAATCAGGAACAGATTGCCAGTTTAAATACCGTGGTGAAAGTTGGGCAATACAGTAAATTCATTGCCGAAGTGGCACAGTCTAAAAATACCGACTCTACGGCAGATCAGATTACTCAGATCAATAGTGATTCAAATCGTGACAAAGACCAAGGTACTGCTGCACGGGTCGAATTTGAATATGCACCGAGCTTTGCCCATGTTCGTGCCTATCACCAGCAAGCCGAAGAAGGTTTCCAGAATGATGCGGCAACCATTAGTGCAGGACGTAAAGAAAGTGGCATCAAGGCTTCAGCACCCATTGCAAAACTGGGCCTGGCTCGTATTGAAGCAATTCGTACTGAAGATCAAGAAAATAACGGCGTTCGTACTGGATTGTCTACAAGTCTGGAACGTAATTTCTTTAGAATTCTCGCGGTCGAATTAGGGCTGCGTCATTATGATGAAACCAGTGCTGCGGCAACTTTAGCGACAGAAAATCTGGGTCCATATAATGGCACGACTGGGCGTATCAAATTTACTGGTAATCTGCCTTGGAAAGGCGCATCGACTTTTATTGAATACGAACAGGATTTATCCAATTCCGACAAACAGGTTTTATCGGTGGGGGGAACGGCAAAAGTTTTACCCAATACTGAAATTTATGCCCGCCACGAATTGATTTCAGCAATTGATGGCCTGTACTCCATGAATAGCACAGAAGAAACCAACAGCACGGTGTTCGGTATTTCCAGCAACTATATGAAAGATGGTTCAGCATTCAGTGAATATCGTGTTGCTGATGGCATCAGTAACCGTGAAGCTGAAGCAGCATTGGGCCTACGTAACCGCTGGCAGCTAAAACCGCGTGTATATGTTAGTAGCAGTTTTGAGCGGATTCAGTCTTTATCTAAAAATGAAGACAATACCAGTAATGATGCCACTGCATTGAGTCTGGGACTTGAATATTTAGTCCATGAGAATTGGAAAGCAACCACCCGTTTGGAAGGTCGCCGTTCGGATACTTCAGATACCCTGATCAATACCCTTGGTTATGCTTATAAGCTCTCTGATGATGCCACCGTGCTGACTAAAAACACGCTCAACTTTGTCGATAATAAAGCAGTAGATCAGGGTGATCACTTACGCAACCGTTTCCAGCTCGGTTATGCATGGCGCGATTATGATCAAAATAAACTCGATATCTTGTCGAAAATTGAATATTACTATGAAAATAACGCCACTGATTTAGAAGCGGAATTCAAGCGTGAAGCTTATGTGACTTCTATTCATACTAACTATCATCCACAGCGCCGTCTGACTTTATCGGGTCAATATGCAGCAAAATGGTCTGAGCTCGATGAAGATCATATTACTAGCAATGCTCTAACGCAATTGTTCAGTGGTCGGGTAATTTATGACATCAATGAACGTTGGGATATGAGTGTACAAGCGGGCACTTTGTGGGCTAACCGCGGTGCAGGTACACGCTATTTGGTCGGGGCAGAATTGGGGTATTTGCTTGCAACCAATCTTTGGGTTTCGGCAGGTTATAACTTTATGGGGTATCAGGATGATGAACTGTCAAATACCAGTTCAACCGGTGAAGGTGCGTATTTAAGATTCAGATTCAAGTTTGATGAAGATCTGTTTGGTCGCCGTTCGGCAAACACAAACTTTGCTTTAGAGCCAGAACAGGGGCGATAAAACATGAAACCACTTACTGGACTACTTGCAGCTTTATTTTTAGGGAACAGCTTGGTGTATGCTGAACCCTTTTCGGCTGCTGATGCTCAGCGTCAAATAAATACTTTATCCAATACTTTACAACAATATACTGATGCTGATGCACTGACTCGCTATCATGCTTACAAGGCAAAAATGTGGTTAAGTTATGCAGTCAATCAACAATCCGAACGCAGTTTAACCGTTGCAGGGCAGGAAGCTTTGCAACAGGCCCAAAGTATTGTCAGTGGATTGCAGTCCAAGCAAAATTTGAGTTTAACCACACCAGTCTTAAGTGTGTCACAAGTCATGCGTCGGGATTTATGGTGGCAGGTTGAATATTTAAAAATGCAGGGTGCCATTGATAAAGCGCCCGAAAGTCTGGCACATGCAGAAGTGATGCTGGTTTGGGCTGCAGCAGAATATTGCGAGTTGGGCTGGAGACATTCCCAAGAACCTTTTCATGCGGTGCAACAAGCTTTATATCAGGTCGCTGAATCTACAGGTGTGCAGCGTACAGATATTACGTGGCAGCCAGAGCAGTTGCCTTCATTGCAGCAGCTGAATGGCAAGGGTTGTCAGGGAGTAAATTCTAAATTTTGGCCCCTAGCTAAAGTACAATTAAATCAACAGTCTAATAGTTTAAAGATCAATAATATTGTACATTTTGCCCGGGACAGTGCAGATTTAAGCCCAGCCAGTCATACGATTCTACAACAATGGGTAGCCCAGTTGAAACAATATCCACAATTGTCTGTTGTTTTAAAGGGTTATACCGATCGGCATGCAAGCCCGAGCTATAACATACAACTGGCACAGCGCCGTGTTCAGGCAGTACAAGATTATCTTGTGTTACAGGGTATGGATATTGCACATATTGCGACTGAAGCCAAGGGTGCAGTTGATTTTCAAACTGATACAGAAATGAAAATAGCTGAGGCAAAAAGCCGTCGGGTAGTTCTGCAGGTTGCAGATACACATAGGGTTGAAATTAAATATCTACCGCAGTGGCAAGATTTACAAATAGAGTCAAAACAGCAAAAAGTGAAGGTGAAATAACAGTATGATCAAGCGATATTTACCTCATGTTTTGGCATCTTCAGTTTTATTGCTTGGCGGTATGGCGCAAGTTAATGCGGCAGATACACAATTAGATAATTCAGCAACAGGCTCCACGCTGATTCAACGTAGTTTTGTAAACTTAGATTTTAGTAATCCTAATATTAATGCAAATTATAATGGCTTTGGTCAAGCAGGTACAGGAGCAACGAATGTTGCTCTGCCAGAAACACTTGTACCTGGTTGGAGGACAACGCATAGAGTTATGACAGCCGGTACATATTGGCAAGCTGGGCGATTGATTGAAATTTGGCGAGGGCAAGGTGCTCCATCCGATAAGATGACAGGAGAATTATCGACATCAACCAATCAATATGCAGAACTGAATGCAGAAGAAGAATCAGTTTTATACCAAAATATATGTTTAATTAAAGGCGAAACATTTAGCTATTCTTTTGCACATGCAACAAGATCGAGTACCAGCGAGAAAGCAAAGTTTTCGATTGGTACAGTTACAGACACAGCCACAACTAAACGTAATTGGGTTGCTCATCAAAATATAGTATCGGCTACGAATTCGCCTACGAATAAGACATGGAAGACTTATAGTGATACTGTTACGGTAAATAGTATACCTGCGAATTCAGGAATTTATTCCTTAGGTTTTGAGGCGGTATCCACTGGGACAGTAGGCAATTTTTTAGATAGGATTGCCATTACAGGTTTAAAGCCAGTGGTTGAGTTTACTACTGCTGCTGATAGTGCCTTTGAAAACGTATCTGGTATTGTGCCAATTAAATTTAAAATGGTGGGTAATGTTACCAGCACAAGTATGCCTACCTTAAAATTTAAAATTTCTTATAATAGTTCGGTCGCTTTGGAAAATCGCGCTATTTATAAAGTTGATTATGTTTTAAAGAAGCGTATTGGTGCGACGGGGACGACTTTTACAGAACTGACTGTAGATGATGGACTAAATTATAATACAAGTACCGGGGAAGTTACTTTTTCTTATAAACCTGATTATAACTCAGGTTTAAATTATGAACAGGGTGTAGAATTTAATGGTTTAGTACTCGAGATTAAAGATAATAATAAATCTTTTGGAACCAAGACACTCCCGTTTTCATTTGAAACGATGTCAGATGTTCTTCTAATTACTCTGGATACTTGTAGCAAAACTAATATAAAAAGTTCATTTGATTTTTCTATTAAAGAAGACGATACCGATCTAGAGATTATTAAAAGTTTAACACCGGAGTCTGTCACTAAGGTATATAAAGACCAATATCTTGCTTACACGCTGGAATTAACCAACAAGACTAAAGTGGATGCTGATGAAGTTATTTTAAAAGATAATATTCTTGCTAATTTAGCTTATGAAACAGCGGGTGTAAATGCGGCAACTTTAAGCTGTGAAGCTATAACTAATGAAGGAACAACATCAACTTGCCCGACTTTACCTAATGATGCAGTAACTAAATTATTTTCATCTAGTGGATTAAATCTGGGTACTATCAAAGGGCTCGCCAAGTATAAATTTACTCTAAATAAGCTAAAAGCCAAGGAAGATGCAACAGGTGAATATACTGGTTATATAGTGAATAATGCAGTAGTGACAACTACTTCAACTGATATTGACTCGAGTAATAATACATCCACTGTAAAAACAATGATGGCTACCAAAACTGATCTGTCCAATAACAAAACAGGTGCACCCGTAACAGAAACAGGTATTGGCATGTTTGTAATTGGAAAAGAGGGTAGAACCGGTTCCACACCACTTTGGACTCAAAAATCAGACAGTAACACCAAAGTTTATTTCCCGCTCAATATTCAAAATTACGGCAATCTGGCACAGGATTATCAACTGTATGCCTCTAGTAGCAAAATTGAACCAACACTAGGAACGGGTGACTATTCAACATTGGTTAAAAATAGTATTACTCCCTTTAGTTCTGGTTTAAAAATTGAATTTTATAAGGTAGATCTTGCACAGTGTAAAACGGGTGTAAGTGGTCAGCAGATTACTCAACTGAATGTTGCCGCCAATAACACTACACAGCTCTGCGCAGTCGTGACCGTTTATTCTTCTGTGACAACGACCACCAATATTTGGTTTGCAATCGAGTCACTTCAGTCGGGCATGGCTGACATTGTTCTGGATGCCGTGATTCCCCAGCCCAAGAAACGTACATTGGAATTAAGCAATGATCAAAGTGCACAGGTGGGGATCGGGGGAAGCTATGTATTTTTGCACCGTCTGATCAACTATGGTGTGGAAAATGAAACTAAAGTGAAGGTCAGTCTTAACCCAGTCAATCGTACCGATGGCTTTTTATATACCTTGTTTTTGGATCAAAATGGCAATGACACGCTAGATGCCAGTGATACTTTGCTATCCGGCACAGAAACTGAATTAAGCAATATCATTGAGCCGAATAAATCGGTCACTTTATTGATTAAAGTTGAAGCCCCATCAACGGCCAACAATGGTATGAGTAGTCAAGTTAAGCTGATTGCCAAGCCGGATAATGTAGGGAAAGACATGACATTAGCTGATTTAAGTAATACGGACTTGATTACGGTCAGTCCGAATCAGTTAAAAATTATGAAATCGCAATTCAAAGTTGAAAATTGCAGTATGGCAAATGCCGCGGCAGTGATCAATGCAATGTATACCGTACAAAATGAAAACCTGAAACCGAATCAATGTCTGATTTACCGGATTATGGTGAAAAATACTAGCAGTATGGCATTAAGCAATGTAGTGATTAACGATATGTATCCCGCTTATACCCAGCAATGGGCACTTTCAGGTATATTGCCAATTGTAGGAAGTAATGGTCAAAACATTACCGATAGTAGCAACAATACAATTCAAGATGATGGCACTGCTAAAATTAAGACGATCTTAAAAGAGCTGTTATCACAACAGGAAAAGTCTCTATATTTTGGCATCAAAATGCAATGAGAGGTTTAACATGATAATGATTGTCTAATTTATGATGTTCCTATCATGGTAGTGCCCTGTACTAACGTTATAACTATCTAAATCATTTTCATTCTGTAATTTCCAGTTGCCTGCAAAGGTAGAAGCTGATTTACCTTGCCAGACTTTAAGCTCACCCGTTGTTGACTGCTCAATCATTAAATCAAAAACGAGCTGATGATCTGGTGAAATGTGATTTCAGTGCAAAGCAACCAAACCACCTGTGGGTTACTGACTTCAGTGTGCCGCAGCAAGCGGCGTAAGAGATGAGGGTATGGCCCCTCGCTATCGGCTTGCAGGAGCAGGTAGCAAACCACCATAAGCGGCTTGGATCAAAAGTCCCGGTCGTGAGCGTTATGGAAAAGGCATCGTAGAGATGTCAGGTAAGAATTAGGAAGGCGAACAACAGTGAACTGCCGTTCAAGTGTCGAAAGTACTCAAATGACATCAAAACCGGGGATGGAAGTTACCCCGCGATTAGTTTGGCCGTTACCTGCTTACGGGCCATTCGGTGTCCGGCGTAGAGGCAGCGCGATCCTAATTCAGGCTCTTACGTTGAACTGCGGGAACCTTCGGTGGCGATGTCAAGCGAAAGGCACAAGCTCAAAAGGCAAGGCTGATAATAGCAATGCGTCACCAAGGGGCGGAGCAACTCGTAGTAGTGTTGAAGTTACTGTAATGGTAATGGAGCGAAGGGGTTGCATTATCCAGGTCTACGGATTTGTCAACTGTACAAGCAGGAGGAGCAAAACTTTATGACCAAACCATTTAACATTCCTAAAGCGTTAATCTGGGAGGCATTTAAGAAAGTCAAAGAGAATGGTGGCGCTCCAGGCGTTGATCATGAATCTATTGAGCAATTCGAAAAGCATTTAAAGAACAACCTATACAAACTATGGAATCGACTTTGTTCTGGCAGTTATTTTCCACCGCCAGTTAAGGCTGTTCCGATTCCAAAGAAGTCAGGTGGCGTGCGTATACTAGGCATTCCAACAGTTGCAGATCGAGTCGCGCAAACAGCAGTTAAGCTCTTATTAGAGCCGAAAATTGATCCATTATTTCATCCAAACTCATATGGATATCGTCCGGGGCGTTCTGCCCATGATGCAATTGCGATAGTGAGGAGACGAAGTTGGGATTATGACTGGGTTGTGGAATTTGATATCAAAGGTCTCTTTGATAACATCGACCATGATTTACTAATGCGTGCACTCAAGAAACACTGTGAAATTCCATGGATTCTTTTATATGTGCAACGTTGGTTAAAAGCACCAATGCAACACATAAATGGCCATCTTTTAGAAAGGAATCGCGGCACACCACAAGGTGGTGTTGTGAGTCCTTTATTGGCGAATTTATTTATGCATTATGCTTTTGATATGTGGATTACGAAACATCTTCAAAGTGTACGGTTCTGCCGTTATGCAGATGATGGCGTAATTCATTGTCGGAGTTTATCTCAAGCCAAACTTGTTTTACAAAAGATCGATGCACGATTTCGTGAATGTGGTCTCGAATTGCATCCAGACAAGACAAAGATTGTTTATTGCCAAGATATTAATCGTCGTAAAGCATATCCCGATGTTCAATTTACTTTTCTCGGGTACACGTTTAGGCCCCGTAAGGCTGTGGACAAGTATAAAAGAGTTTATGTAAATTTCTCTCCTGCAGTCAGTCGTGATGCACTTAAAGCAATGCGACAGACTATTCGGAAATGGCATCTACATCTGATGTGTAATCGCGAATTAAGTGATTTATCTGCAATATTCAATCCAATTCTTCAAGGTTGGCAGCAATACTATGGTCGATTCCATGGTTCAGCAATGTCAGCGATCTGGCAACACATGAATGCTTATCTTATACGCTGAATGAGGCGTAAGTATAAAAACTTGGCCCGTCATAAAAGACGGGCTAGATATGCCTTAGGGCGACTTGCGCGTGATTTTCCAAATGCCTTTGTGCACTGGAAAATGGGATGTTTACCATCGGTTGGATAATGGGAGCCGGATGAGCTGAGAGGTTCATGTCCGGTTCTGCGAGGGGCTAAGGGTGAAATTCCCTTGGTCTACTCACCCATATATTCAGACGAATTCAGGTTGAGTCTATACTGCATTTGTTATTGATGTATTTTCACGGGCAATTGTAGGTTGGAAGGTATCGACACGGATGAATACAGATATGATTCTGGATGCACTTGAACTACGTAGATAGGTTTAACAAAAAACGGCTGTATAGAGATAGAGAGGTGGTCCCACATGTT
>NZ_DFDO01000178.1:0-9601 GCF_002367915.1 Acinetobacter sp. UBA3025 | reverse complement strand
CTAATAAAGCAATGTAATTAAACTTTGCATACTTACTATATAAATTAAACATCTAAACTCAAAAAGTTACCCGACTCATATTGTTTAATATTGATTAGTTTTTAATCTATAAAGTGGTCACATTACAAACAAAGGTATACATGATGAATAAGAATATTTTCCTAGCAACAGCGCTCTGCGGTCTATGTTTCGCTCCATTTGCAGCCTCAGCAAATGATAAAGTCGAGAAGGTTTATAATGCCCAAAAATACCAGCAAGTTTGTAAAGGTAAATCAGAGGGCGCTCCTGTAAGTTTTGCTTACCGCGGCATTATCTGGAATGGTACCTGTCAGCAACAGTTCTTCCCTTCATCATCAACCAATATCAAAGGCGATGAACCTGAACTTTATACATCTTGTAGTTCAGGCGGCAAAACTTCAGCAACCATTAATGGCACTCAGGTCAATGGTAAATGTGCATTAGGCTTTACCCCTCCACGTCCACAGTCACAAATGCAAACTCAGCCTCAAACCCCATCTCAATCAGGGATGTAAATCACTATATAGCTGATTAAATATATTTTTAATCAGAAACTTAACGGGTAAAATGCATAAATTTTACCCGTTTTTATATTGCTTATTTATTCATCTACGCTAAACTCAAAGCATACCTAAAAAATGAATAATAAAAAGGAAACTTCATGGATTCGGGGTTTTTTAGTTTGTTTTTGCCGATTACTTTGGCAATTATGATGATGGGGTTAGGACTACAGTTAACAGTCAAGGATTTTCTGCATGTTAGTCGTTATCCCAAGGTGATTTTTATTGTCTTATTCTCACAACTGGTCATTTTAACCGGTTTAACCTTTTTAATCTGTCTGGTACTGGATCTGCCACCATTGCTTGCTGTAGGCATGATGCTGCTAGCTGCCTCTCCAGGAGGTGCCACTGCCAATCTGCTGAGCTATCTTTATAAAGGTGATGTGGCGCTTAATATCACGTTAACTGCTATCAATACGATTATTTCTATTTTTACCTTACCTTTTATTATGAACCTGTCCCTATACTATTTTATAGGACAAGATACCAGCATCGGCTTACCGCTTGAAAAAATGGCTCAGGTTTTTCTGATTACAATTATTCCGGTTGTGATCGGCATGCTGATTCGGGCAAAATTTCCAAAGCTTTCAGATATTGTACATATGCCAATGCGGTTTCTATCTATCGCTTTTTTAAGCATGCTCTTGATTTATGCCATTTTCCAAGAGCGCTTTAACATCATCGAATATTTTGCCAGTATCGGGATTGCTACTTCCATATTATGTTTTTCCAGCCTGTTTCTCGGTTATTGCCTACCTTTATTAATGGATATCCCAGACAAGATGGCACGCGCCTGTACCTTTGAAGTCGGCATTCACAACACAACTGTATCAATGACGATTGCGATTTCTGTCCTCAATAATGTCACCATTGCCATCCCTGCGGGTATTTATTCAATTGTCATGTACGTTTTTGCCGGTATTTTTGGTTTTATGATTAGTCAGCAAAAGCTTAGCTATAGTGGCAAGAGTCGTTTATCAGATTTGTAACTTCCTAAGTCAAATGCCTGCTTAAGCTGTATGCTTTTTATAGAAAATTTAAAACTATTAAAATAAATTTCTATAAGGAGCATGCAGATGGACTCTGGCATCATAACAATATTCCTCCCCCTCGCACTCGCCATCATCATGGTGGGATTAGGACTCGAACTCACGCTCAAAGATTTTGCCCGGGTAAGCCAGCACCCTAAAGCAGTGCTGGTTGCCTTGTTTTGTCAATTAATTCTACTGGTAAGCATTGCTTTCATTCTATGTAAAGTTCTGACTTTACCACCTTTACTAGCTGTTGGTCTGATGTTGCTGGCCGCATCGCCAGGTGGCAGTACCGCAAATCTGTTCAGCTATCTGTTTAAAGGCGATCTAGCCCTCAATATTACCTTGACTGCGATCAATTCGGTGGTTGCTGCATTTACCTTGCCTTTAATTATGAACTTTTCCATTATGCATTTTATGCAGGACAGTCAGCAGATCAGCTTGCAGTTCGGAAAGATTCTGCAAGTGTTTGGTATCATTATTATACCGGTCGCGATTGGTATGTTGATTCGTCATTATGCCCCAGCACTCACTGTAAAGCTGAATAAGCCTCTTCGCATTTTTGCAGTCCTCTTTCTGGTGCTGATTATTGCCGGAGCAATTTATAGTGAACGCGCCAATATTGCCGAATATCTGACTCAGGTAGGTTTAGCAACCGCCCTGTTCTGTCTCTTCAGCTTAATGATTGGCTATTTTGTTCCACGACTAATGAACATCAATTCTGCTCAGGCACGTGCTAGCGCTTTCGAGATCGGTATTCATAACAGTACACTCGCCATGACCATTGCACTTACTGTCATGTCCAGCACTGTGGTTGCCATGCCTGCAGCGGTATATTCAATTTTTATGTATATTTTCGCGGCTATTTTTGGATTATTACTGAATCGCTTTGCTCCAGTAACTGCACGTCCTAGCATTTCTCCCACTCAGGAAAATGCGTTTTAACCGGTTTTCATAAAAAGGATGCGAAAGCATCCTTTTTATTTAACTCCGTCTCAAGAAGATCACACCTTCAAGCCGAACTTCCGTTACAATAGCTTTTTGAAAAAATGTATAAAGGTTATTTCTGTGAAGTGGTTACAAATTCATATTACAGTTGATCAAGCTCAGGTAGATTTTACTGAAACATTACTTAGCTCACTGGGCGCCGTAAGTGTCACTCTGGATGATGCTGAAAACCAGGATTTACTGGAACCACTTCCAGGAGAAACACCGCTCTGGAATAAAGTGATCGTGACTGGCATCTATGCTCAGCAAGATGACGAAGAAGAAATCGATGTAGCTGCATTGGAAACCTTTATTCGCGCACAACTACCTGAAGCACCGATCCGCCATGAATTCCTGGAAGATCAAGCTTGGGAACGCACCTGGATGGATGCCTACGAGCCAATCCAGATTTCTGAAAAATTCTGGATTGTTCCAGAATGGATGGAAGCGCCTGAAGCAGATGCAGTGAATATCAAACTTGATCCAGGTTTGGCTTTTGGTACAGGTAACCATGCATCTACTTTCCTTTGCCTGCAATGGCTGGGTAAAACTGATGTAAAAGACAAGATCGTGATCGATTATGGCTGTGGTTCAGGTATTCTGGCTGTCGCGGCCCTGTTACTCGGTGCCAAATATGCCTATGCAACTGATATTGACCCACAAGCTGTTTTAGCCACTAAACAGAATGCTGAACTGAATGGTGTATTGGATCGACTTTATGTTGGCTTACCGGAAGAGTTCAATGCAGAGCTTGGCGAGCAGAAAGCAGATGTGTTTGTTGCCAATATTCTGGCTGGCCCACTCATGATGCTTGAGCCTGAGTTCGCAAAATTGGTAAAACCTGAGGCAGAGTTCGCACTCGCAGGTGTTATCGAAGAGCAAGTTGCTGATGTTACTAGCATTTACTCAAAACATTTTGATATATTAGAAGTAGAAAAACGCGATGAACACTGGTGCCGTATCTCGGGGAAACGCCATAAGAATTAAAGAGTCTATAAACATTTATGAGTGACAAGCGAACCCACTGCCCGACCTGCTCTACAACCTATAAAGTTACGGTTGCGCAATTAACCATTGCCCAAGGCATGGTTTGCTGCCCAAAATGTAGTACGACCTTTAATGCTTTATCGCATCTGGTGACCGAAGCACAGAATTCGGTCGCCCTTACCCATACGCCAAGTCATGTTTCTTATATTAATAGAAACCTCACCAAATCTACTTCTTCAGCTAATTCTTCAGATCAGCACTATTTACTGAACATCTTTGATGAAAAAGTTGAAAACTCAAATATTGATCTGAAGACCTATCTGAACAACCTGAATTATTTCAGTACTGAACCGATTGCAGTACTGCCTAGCATGAACTGGGATGATCAGGCTGATAAACAGCACAATAAAGGCCCGCTTTATTATTTAGGCTGGACCAGCCTAAACCTGTTCTTATTTGGCTTACTTTTATTTCAATTCTTCTGGTTCAATCCACACTATATTAAGAATAGTCATGTGATGAGTGTGGCTTTTAACAATATCTGTGAAGTGTTCAACTGTTCCAATCTGGAAGAACATTACAATCTGATCAATACCAATAAGGTCAAAGCCAAAGCGATTGCCACAGATAAAACCCAGTTTAGTGGTGAGCTAATCAATTTCCACAAGCGCAGTCTGGAAATGCCAAACTTAAGAGTTCACCTTAAAGATCAGGGTGTAGTCTTGGCGACTTATAATTTAAAACCTCAGGAATACCTGATCGAAAGCCTGGTTAAGATTCAACGTATTCCCCAAAACAGCCCATTTAAATTTGAATTTGTGCTTCCTGTCGACCGTAAAGACTTCGATAATTACAGTTTGGAAATAATTCGACCTTAATATTGATAAAAACTATTAAAAAACGAAAAAAAAGTTAAAAAAAATGCAGTTTTCTTGCTCACTTTTCCCGAGACAATGGTATTATACGCGCCACGAAAGCTATGTGCTGCAAACTCCTCGCTACTTTTTCACAACAAATACAGTCTTGCCTAATGCGCTATAAAACTTATTGCGTATCGAGCAGATTTTTTTGTTTTGATTTTGGTCAGTAACAAAACTTTAACTATTGTTACGCTTATTTTTCGACCAAATCGTCGAGATGTGGCAAGCTACAAGCTCAATGTAATGACCAAGTTTTAGAACTCCAGTTTTAGGATCTAAAATGGAGTTCATTTCAATTTCTAGACCACTTTTATATATCGCTTTACCCAAGTGATATTTGATTTTTCGGATTAATTCGCATGAATAGCAAATCTCCTATTTTTACTGCACAATCTGATGTCGCTCTTCGTATTCACGTAGATCGCGCAGTTCGCCACTACTTTGCACAACTGCAAGGCGAGCAACCTTCTCAGGTGTACGACATGGTGCTGGCAGAAATGGAGAAGCCTTTATTATCTGTCGTTCTAGAATATACGCGTGGTAATCAGACACGCGCTGCCGAGATTCTCGGACTAAACCGCGGTACTTTACGTAAAAAGTTAAAAGCTCACGGTTTAATGAGTGAATAAATGATAAAATGCTTGCGGCTACCGCAGGCATTTTTTTTGACTGTTAATTAGCTATTTAGATTTAATCTGTTCCTTGGTAACTGTGACGAAGATCATGACTATTAAACGCGCTTTAATCTCTGTTTCCGATAAAACCGGTATTGTGGAATTTGCACAAGACCTTGCTGCTCTTGGGGTAGAAATTTTATCTACAGGTGGTACATACAAATTGTTGAAAGACAATAATGTCGCTGTAGTAGAAGTTTCGGAGCACACTGGTTTCCCAGAGATGATGGACGGCCGTGTAAAAACACTACATCCGAAAATTCATGGTGGCATTCTGGCTCGTCGTGGTCTAGACGAAGCTGTGATGGCTGAACACAACATCGATGCGATCGATCTTGTCGTTGTTAACCTGTATCCATTTGCTGCAACTGTAGCGAAACCAAACTGTTCACTGGCTGATGCGATTGAAAACATCGATATCGGTGGTCCAACAATGGTTCGTGCTGCTGCAAAAAACCACGCATCCGTGGGTATCGTGGTAAATGCTGCTGACTACGCAACTGTGATTGCGGAGCTTAAAGCTGAAGGTGCTTTATCTTATGCTACCCGTTTTGACCTTGCAGTTAAAGCATTTGAACATACTGCTCAGTACGACGGTATGATCGCATCTTACTTGGGCGCTCGTGTAGGTAAAGCAGAAGGTCAGGCAGACAAATTTGCGCGTACGTTCAATACTCAATTAAATAAAGCTCAAGACCTTCGTTATGGTGAAAATCCGCACCAGTCTGCTGCATTCTATGTAGATCCTGCTGCGAAAGAAGCTTCTGTTGCGACTGCTAAACAGTTACAAGGTAAGGAACTCTCTTATAACAACATCGCGGACACTGATGCTGCACTTGAATGTGTGAAATCATTCGCCAAACCTGCTTGTGTGATCGTGAAACACGCGAACCCATGTGGTGTTGCAGTATCTTTAGACGGCATCAAAGCTGCTTATGATCTTGCTTATGCAACTGACCCTGAATCTGCATTCGGTGGCATCATTGCATTCAACCGTGAATTAGACGTTGCAACTGCGCAAGCAATTGTGGATCGTCAATTCGTTGAAGTGATCATTGCACCAAGCATCGCTGACGGCGTACTTGAAGTGACTGGCGCGAAGAAAAACGTACGTGTACTCGTATGTGGTGAACTTCCAGCAATTAACGAACGTGCTCCACAGCTTGACTACAAACGCGTAAACGGTGGTTTATTGGTTCAAGATCAAGACTTGGGCATGATCACTAAAGATGACCTGAAAGTTGTGACTAAACGCGCTCCAACTGAACAAGAAATCGATGACATGATCTTCGCTTGGAAAGTTGCGAAATACGTTAAATCTAACGCGATTGTTTATGCGAAAAACCGTCAAACTATCGGTGTAGGCGCTGGCCAAATGAGCCGCGTAAACTCTGCTCGTATCGCCGCGATCAAAGCTGAACATGCAGGACTCGTGGTTGAAGGTGCAGTTATGGCATCTGATGCATTCTTCCCATTCCGTGATGGCATCGACAATGCGGCTAAAGCCGGCATCAAATGCATCATCCAGCCAGGTGGTTCAATGCGTGACGAAGAAACAATTGCAGCAGCTGATGAAGCTGGTATTGCAATGGTATTCACTGGCATGCGTCATTTCCGCCACTAATTTTTAAGTATTAAATTCCAGACCCTCCTTTTCGTAAGGAGGGTTTGCTACATCAGTAGATTGTTTAATATCTTGC
This sequence comes from Acinetobacter sp. UBA3025, assembly GCF_002367915.1. NCBI lineage: Bacteria > Pseudomonadati > Pseudomonadota > Gammaproteobacteria > Moraxellales > Moraxellaceae > Acinetobacter > Acinetobacter sp. UBA3025. Next base: position 2,724 of record NZ_DFDO01000178.1, on the reverse strand, counting down.
TATAAGATGTTAAAAGATTTTTAAACCTCATTGGGTTTGTGGAATTTCATTTTCGAGGGAATTTTCTAAAGATGAACATTTTAGTTTTAGGTGGTGGCGGCCGTGAACATGCACTTGCATGGAAAATCGCACAAGACGATCAAGTAGCAAAAGTATTTGTTGCACCGGGCAATGCAGGCACCGCAACTGAAAATAAATGTGAAAATGTCGCTTTGGACATTCTCGACAATCCTGCCATCATTAATTTTGCAAAAAACAATGCAGTTGAAATGATTATTGTAGGTCCTGAAGCACCGCTTGTGAATGGTGTGGTTGATGCTTGCCGCGAAGCAGGCGTGAAAGTTTGGGGTCCAACTCAATTTGCTGCGCAGCTTGAAGGCTCTAAAGCATTCGCGAAGCACTTCTTAAAACGCCATAACATTCCAACTGCTTTCTACGATGTATTTACTGAAGTAGACGCAGCAAAAGCATTTGTTGAGAAAAATGGCGCACCAATCGTGATCAAGGCTGACGGTCTTGCTGCCGGTAAAGGCGTAATTGTTGCCATGACTAATCAGGAAGCATTTGATGCGATTGATGACATGCTGGCAGGCAACAAATTTGGTGATGCGGGTTCTCGTGTAGTCATTGAAGAATTCCTTGCTGGTGAAGAAGCATCTTTCATTTGTATGATTGATGGCGACAACATCCTGCCAATGGCGACCTCACAAGACCATAAGCGTATTTTTGAAGGCGACCAAGGTCCGAACACTGGCGGTATGGGAGCATACTCTCCTGCTCCTGTTGTGACTGCTGACGTATTCGAAAAAGCCATGAATGAAGTGATGCGTCCGACTGTTGAAGGCATGAAAAAAGATGGTCACGTATACACAGGTTTCTTATACGCAGGCTTGATGATTGATGACCAAGGTCAACCAAAAGTGATCGAGTTTAACTGTCGTTTTGGCGACCCTGAAACTCAACCGATTATGATGCGTTTAAAATCATCGCTGGTAGATTTGGTTAAAGCAGGTATTGAAGGTAAACTTCCTGCGGAAGCTGAATGGGATGAGCGTAAAACTGTCGGTATTGTACTTGCTTCTAAGGGCTACCCTGAAACCTCTAGCAATGGCGACGTGATTTCAGGTTTAGACACTGAAATGGCAGATACGAAAGTTTTCCATGCAGGTACAAAAGCCAATGAAAATGGTGAAATTGTCACTGCAGGTGGTCGTGTACTTTGTGTGACTGCATTGGGTAATACTATTGGTGAAGCTCAAGCCAAAGCATTAGAACTTTGCCAAAAAGTAACATTCGACGGCGTTCAATACCGTAAAGATATTGGTTACCGTGCAATTGCTCGTGAAAATGCTTAATTCTTTTAAAAGAACTTAAGTTACAAAAACCCTGCTAAGTGTGGGGTTTTTTCCAATAGTCTTTATAACTAAATAACATTATCTCTAAAAAAATATTTTAAATGAAAGATTTAAAAAGCCCATTAGAAGAACAATCTCTTTTTGAGACATGGATTATTACTAGCCATTTAAGTAATATGGCTTATGATTTATTATTAGGAAAGAGATATAAGAAAATTATAAATAACGATAGTTTAGAAGCTACACGAATAAACACTCTTAATCGCTATCGCCAAATTACAGGGAGCGAACTATCACAAGAAACGAGAGAAAAATTTGATGATTTTCTACATCGTTCAGAAATGCATACTTCCTTTCTTGAATCCCTTAGAGATATCAAGCTCTATCCAAGTAAAGACTTACCTTTATGGAACAAACATATTGAAATCTACAATGAATTAGAAAAAAATAATTTTTGCAAAAGTTCTGCTACTGAAATGCATAATTTTTTATTTAAAAATTTCCTTATACCAGAATATAAATTTATTGAAATAGAAAAACTTATGCAGAGAGATTTTAATATTTTTCTTATTTTGTTTCACCTTGATGCTTCAATATTCCAAGCAACTTCACCAAAAGTATCTTTGTATAAATATCTATTAATTGGAAAAATTCAGAATACAAGGAAATCACCCCATCATTTATTTTGGAACATAGTTAAAATTCTCGCCTGTATCGAGTCTAATAAGCAAATAGGAACATTCTTTGATACAAGCAAAAAAATTCCCAAAGATGAAGATTGCTTTTCTCTTGTGAATGAAGATCAAGCTGAGCGTATCAAGTATGCTGTAAGAAAATTAAAAGAAGGAAAAAGTTTCTTTTTTTACTTAAATGATTTTTATCAATTACTCGGTACAAAAACGCGTTTTAAGGATACAAAATGCTTTACCAGTTTTTCCATAACTGGCATATGGCTTATCTATATCTACTCTACAATTCTGATCAAACCAAACTCGATTCTATGCAATTTAACTTCAAAAGATCTTGATGCTCTATATTTGATGTTTAAAACTCAATATAGATCAAAAGGCACATATCAATGGCCTTCTGATCTAACTAAATAAAAATTAACTTTATTTACGTGGTGGATTATTACCTCGACCACCACCTGAAGGATTACCGGTCGTACTTGGAGCATTCACTAATTTTGACATTTTTATTTCCTATAATTTACCGCTTATTCGGTATTTTCATTATCAATAGATCAATCGCTTTACTAAATGCGAAAAAATTAAAAATAGATTACTTTTTAATCAAAATCTATTCTCGCTATAATTTCATTAAATCCGAAAATATCATCCAATGGATCATATAGATCGGAAGAGCGTCG
>NZ_DFDO01000030.1:0-13976 GCF_002367915.1 Acinetobacter sp. UBA3025 | reverse complement strand
TTCACGTGCTTTTTTCTGTTCTGCTGTTTCAACTTGTTTAACCGCTGCTTTCACAATCGGCTTGTTAGTTGATTTGCGTTTTACCACAACAGCGGCTTTAGGTGTTTCCTGTTTCTCAGTTTCTTGTTTCTGAGCTGCACGCATTGCTTCTAGTGCTTTGCTTGCATTGTTTGTACCTGATTTAGGTGCATCAGCAGGTTTTTTAGCTGGTGCTGACGTCTGTTCAGCTTCTGCTTTCGCTTGCTGTTCAGCTTGGGCCTTCGCTAAAGCTTCTGCTTTAATTTGTTCCGGGTCTGGCTTGACGAATGTATGTTTCTTGCGAACTTCTACATTAATCGTTTTCGCCTTACCTGAAGTACTTGCCACTTTAGCAGTACTGGTCGTTTTACGTTTCAACGTGATTTGTCCTGCATGGCCATCTGAACCTTGTGTCTTTTTCACATGATTCATTAAGCGATCTTGTTGTTCGGTGGTAATAATATCGTCAGCTTTACGCTGTGGTAAACCTGCCTCACGAACCTGCTCTAGGAGCTTATCAACATGGCGACCCACGCTGAGTGCTAACTCTTTAATCGACTTGTCCGTCATATACTACCTCCTAGTTAAACCATGATTCGCGCGCTTTCATAATAAGTTGACCGGCTTTCTCAGCACCGAGACCTTCGATATCTTCAATATCATCAGTCGCTTGGTCAGCTAAGTCATCTACGGTTACCACACCACGAGCTGCGAGAGCTTGCGCGATCTCTGCTGTCATGCCTTCCATTGCAACAAGTTCTTCACTTGGCGCTTGTACGTTTTCTTGCTGTTGTAATGCATCAGCAAGTGCAATTTCTTTCGCACGGCTTTGCAGTAATTCAACCAGTTCCGCATCCAGTTCGATTTCATCAAACGTTTCTGGCGGTACGTAAGCAATTTCTTCAAGCGAGGTGAAGCCCATTTCTACCAACGCCATCGCCAAATCTTCAGCAATATCCAAACGTGTAACAAACATGTCCAGGTATTTTTGTGCTTCGCTTTGCTGACGTGCGTAGTATTCTTCTTCCAGCATCATGTCCAGCTTGTAGCCAGTCAATTCAGATGCCAGACGAACGTTTTGACCTTGTGAACCAATTGCACGAGCTAGCTGATCACTAGTCGCGAAAATGATGTCTGCAGTACGTGCATCTTCATCGATCACAATACTAGATACATCTGCTGGTTCTAATGCGCTTGCGATATATTGCGCAGGATCATCCGACCAAACCACCACATCAATACGCTCGCCATTGAGCTCTTGCTGTACAGCCTGGATACGTGTACCACGCATACCAATACAAGCACCCACCGGGTCAATACGGTGGTCGTTGGTTTTCACTGCAATTTTAGCACGAACACCCGGTTGACGAGCTGCGGCCTTAATTTCAATGATTTCTTCAGAAATTTCAGGAATTTCTTTTTTCATCAATGCAATCAGCATTTCCGGTTTAGCACGTGACAACAATAATTGTGCACCACGGCCTTCACGGTTAACGCTATATAGAATCGCATTTACGCGTTGTTTCGGACGAAGGATTTCCTTCGGAATCATCTCTTCACGTGCCAGATACGCTTCTGCGTTGTCACCCAAGTCAATGATAAAGCCATCTTTGGTTTGTTTTTTCACTTCACCATAGATCAGCTCACCGACTTTAGATTCATAAGCATCAGCAACCAGTGCACGTTCTGCTTCACGGATCTTCTGTACAATCACCTGTTTCGCGATCTGGGCAGCAATACGACCGAAATCGATTGATTCTACTTCCAGTTCACGGATATCGCCAATCGACCATTGTGCCGGATCCACATCAGAGATCGCATCCTGACAAGCAGGCATTTCATGATCTTCATCAGCCACCACTTCCCATTGACGGAAAGTACGATAATCACCAGTTTTACGGTCAATTTCTACACGAAGACGAGCTTCTTCCGAGTGAGTCCCCTCGTAGAATTTCTTCTTAGTCGCTGCAACCAAAGCTTGTTCTAGCGCTTCAAAAATTGCTTCACGACTTACACCTTTTTCGTTACTAACCGTTTCAACGACGGTAAGAATTTCACGTGTCATAAGTCACCTATTCGTTCAGATTCTTATTAATTGAATTAATCTTGATAGACCAAGTTTGCTTTATCGATATTGTGACTGTCGATATCCAAAATCTGTTGCTTTTCTACTTCAACTTGAATCATTTCATTTTCAAGGTCAACTGCAACCAGTTTTGCCTGGAATTTACGACGGTTATCGACGGCACTGATCAAACGCAGCGCAACCGTTTGTCCGGTATAGTGAGCCATCTGCTCCAGCTGGAAGAATGGACGATCCCAACCTGGTGAAGACACTTCAAGCGAATATTCACCTGAGATTGGATCATGTACATCCAGGATCGCGCCGACTTGCTGTGTGACACGTACACAGTCCTGAACCCCAATACCACGACCCTGCTCTTCTTCGCCATCTTCATTGACAACAGGTGCTGCATTTTCATCGACCGGTTTGTCGATATAGATCCGTAATAATGAACGTTTGCCTTGTGGCAGGAATTCAATCCCCCACAGATTTACATCACAGGCTTCAACTGCTGGTGCAATCAAGTCCTGAAGTGCTTGAGTTTTATTTGATAGCTTCATTTACTCTCGTCATCTGGTGCGATTTTATGATCTATTTGACCACTACAAACCAATACAAACTATAGTAGTAGTGAAACATGGAGATTTGACCAAATATTGTCGACACTACACGATAGCCAATAAAAAAGGGCGTAAATCGCCCCAATTAATACACAATTTGAACTTTTTTCAAATCCCACTGTGCAAAAAGGCCCACCATAGTTGTGAGCCTCTTTTAAGAAACTTGGTAGCGGGAGCTGGATTTGAACCAACGACCTTCGGGTTATGAGCCCGACGAGCTACCAGACTGCTCCATCCCGCATCAACGTGCAAAAATTATATACAAAAGATGCGAACTTTTCAATCACAACCACATCATTCTGCATATTTGTTATCTGTTACTGAAAAATTGGTAGCGGGAGCTGGATTTGAACCAACGACCTTCGGGTTATGAGCCCGACGAGCTACCAGACTGCTCCATCCCGCATCAGCATACAAATAACATTCAGCTTAATATTCTATCATTAAGCTGCCTTTAAAGTTTGCATCTTTAAAGGATTGGTAGCGGGGGCTGGATTTGAACCAACGACCTTCGGGTTATGAGCCCGACGAGCTACCAGACTGCTCCACCCCGCAACAACATGCAAATAATCCTTCTCAACTTAAATCAGATTTAAGCTGCCTTTTAAAAGTTTGCGTCTTTAAAAAAGGATTGATTGGTAGCGGGAGCTGGATTTGAACCAACGACCTTCGGGTTATGAGCCCGACGAGCTACCAGACTGCTCCATCCCGCAACAACAGAAGTTTTTTTAGCTGCATACACCAACTTATATTCTGGATTATAAGTTGGTGCGGAAGGGGGGACTTGAACCCCCACGCCCGAAAGCACTACCACCTCAAGGTAGCGTGTCTACCAATTCCACCACCACCGCAGCTGTGACGCATTCTAGTCGCATCACTGAAAAAAAGAAAGGTTTAATTAAAATTATTCGGTCGTTTGTGGTGCAGTTGGTGAAGTTTCAACCGGTTGCGCAGGCGCAGTTGGAGCTGATTGAATTGAAGACAAACTGTACGCATCAGTGGTCTGTTTCTTGGCAAGAATCGCCAAAGTAATACTGGTTACAAAGAACAATGCGGTAAAAACTGCCGTCAAACGGGTCATGAAATTACCCGAACCCGAGGCACCAAAGATCGTTGCCGCACCGCCGCCGCCAAATGACGCCCCTGCATCCGCACCTTTACCATGCTGAACCAAAATCAAGACAATCATCAAAATCGCTAAGATAATATGTACTACCAGCACAAAAGTTTGCATGCTGAACTCCTAATTATTGTGTATTTGCAAATGCTTGAGCAATTTGATGGAACGACTCAGCATTGAGTGATGCACCACCCACCAATGCCCCGTTAATGTCAGGACAGGCTGCTAACTCTACTGCATTTTCCGGTTTTACACTACCACCATATAAAATCGCCATAGTCGCAGCATAACCTGTAATCTGGCTCAAACCTTGACGGATCTGGGCATGCATGGCCTGCGCATCTTCTGGAGAAGCTGTTTTACCGGTACCAATGGCCCAGATTGGCTCATAAGCAATCACGATATTTTTCCACTGCTCGCCTGCAACCACAGTCGCGATATCACAAATCTGTTGCAGGACCACTGCTTCTGCCTGCCCTGCTTCACGCTGTTCCAGACTTTCGCCCACACAGTAAATTACGGTTAAGCCGGCATTTAAGGCATTCTTGATTTTAGCATTTAAGATCTGTGAACTTTCAGCAAAAATTTCACGACGTTCAGAGTGTCCAATCAATACATAGTGAATCTGGCTATCAGCCAATAATTCAGCACTCACTTCCCCGGTATAAGCGCCTGTACCTGAAATACGTGATACATCTTGTGCTACGGTATATACAGGGCGATTAGCAGAAGCGAATGCGGTTTGAATTTGAGTTAAGGCAAGGGTTGTCGGCGCCACACCCAAATGGCATTTCTCTGTTGAAACTGGTGCAGACTCAAGCAAGTCTTTTAAATTCTGAACCAAAGCTTGGGCATCTGCCTGCATTGGATTCATTTTCCAGTTGCCCACCACCCAAGGGGTAATCGTCGAAACCGACATAAATAACCTATTTCACTGACATATCTTGAATTGGGCACATTCTACACGGAATTCTAAAATTTAAAGAATAGTTTTATTCATCCTATTTCTCAGTTTAGACTATTCAAAATGGTTATTTTTTGTTATCACTGAAAAAAATGCCCGGTTCTTCCGACCAGTTCAAGCTTTTACTGAATATCAGGAAGATTGCAGCATTCTCAGCTATGGTATTTTTGCATAACAAACGTATAATTTTAGAATAGCAAATTAAAAAAATTGAATTGATAGGCATTTGAAGCATGACAGCATTGCAGGGGTCACCAAGATTTACGGGGTTTATTCGTCGCCTGGTCGATGAAGGGGTATTATCGGCTGAAGATATGCGTACTGCTTTAGCCAATGCCAAACAAGAAAAAACAGATATTGTGGCCTATTTGGTCAGTCATCATAATCTTTCCCCTACCACCATTGCCGAAACGATCTCAGTAGAATTTGGTGAGCCTCTATTTGATATTGGCGCTTATGATCCAGGACAAATCCTGCGTGAAGATATCGATGAAAAGCTGATCACCAAGCATCGTATTCTGCCAATTTATAAAAACGCCAATGTTCTTTATGTTGCCACGAGCAATCCAACCAATATTGAAGCAACGGATGCCATCCGCTTTGCAACCAAACTGAATATCGAAACTGTTATTGTTGAACACAATAAACTTGAAAAACTGATTGAGCAAAACTTTACTGAAGAAAGTACTTTTGATTTTGATGATGATTTCGATCTGGATGTCGATGTCGACACAACCGATCCGACGAAAGAAGAAGATGAAAAAGACAAGGGTGAAGAAGCCCCGATTGTTAAATATATTAATAAATTACTGATTGATGCCATTCGTATGGGGGCATCAGATTTACATTTTGAACCTTATGAAAAAATGTATCGGGTACGCTATCGTGTCGATGGCGTTTTACGCCAGATTGCAACACCGCCGCTACAACTAGCAAACCGTTTAGCGTCACGTTTAAAAGTTATGTCGCAGATGGACATTTCTGAGAAACGTGTTCCTCAAGACGGTCGTATTAAATTAAAGCTCTCAAAAAACAAAGCTATCGACTTCCGTGTTAACTCACTCCCTACCCTGTTTGGCGAAAAACTGGTTCTACGTATTCTAGATCCGTCTAGCGCCATGCTGGGAATTGATGCTTTAGGTTATGAACCTGAGCAGAAAGAGTTATTCATGGAAGCCCTAGATAAACCGCAAGGGATGTTACTGATTACGGGTCCTACTGGTTCTGGTAAAACGGTATCGCTTTATACGGGCTTAAACATTTTAAATCGTGAAGATACCAATATTTCTACTGCGGAAGATCCAGTCGAGATTAACCTGCAAGGGATTAATCAGGTTAACGTGAATAATAAAGTTGGCCTGACTTTCGCAGCGGCATTAAAATCCTTCTTGCGTCAGGATCCTGATATTGTCATGGTCGGTGAGATCCGTGATCTGGAAACAGCTGAAATTGCAATCAAGGCAGCACAAACAGGTCATATGGTGATGTCAACCCTGCACACCAACAGTGCTCCGGAAACTCTGACCCGTTTACGTAATATGGGCGTCCCTTCTTTCAATATCGCGACCTCGGTCAATCTAGTGATTGCGCAGCGTCTGGCCCGTCGCTTGTGTTCACAATGTAAAAAGCCGGCTGATATTCCTCAGCAAAGTTTGCTGGAAATGGGCTTTACCGAATCAGATTTACAAAGCCCTGAATTTCAGATTTATGAGCCAGTCGGCTGTAATGAATGCCGTGAAGGGTATAAGGGCCGGGTCGGTATTTACGAAGTCATGAAAGTCACACCTGAAATTTCAAGAATTATTATGGAAGATGGCAATGCCATTGAAATTGCTGAAGCTTCTGCGCGTGCAGGATTTAACAATTTACGCCGATCAGGGTTAGTGAAGGTTATGCAGGGGGTGACTTCTTTACAGGAAGTCAATCGTGTAACCAGCGAATGATCGTGCTGAATATAAAATAAGGATAAAGCTATGGCAGCAGTAAAAAAAGGCCAGATGACACCGATCTTCAGTTATGAAGGGGTTGACCGCAAAGGCGCCAAGATCAAGGGGGAATTGCCGGCACGAAATATGGCCTTAGCAAAAGTGAACTTGCGCAAACAAGGCATTACGATCAAAACCATTCGAGAAAAGAAAAAAAATATTCTCGAAGGTTTGATGAAGAAAAAAGTTTCTACACTGGATATCACTATCTTCACCCGTCAGCTCGCCACTATGATGAAAGCTGGGGTACCGTTAGTTCAGGGCTTTGAAATTGTTGCGGAAGGTTTGGAAAATCCTTCTATGCGCGAGGTTGTGCTTGGAATTAAAGGTGAAGTCGAAGGCGGGAATACTTTCGCTGGTGCTCTACGTAAGTACCCACAATATTTCGATAATCTATTCTGCTCTTTGGTCGAATCTGGCGAACAATCGGGTGCTCTGGAAACCATGCTGGATCGTGTCGCAATTTATAAAGAAAAAAGTGAGCTGTTAAAGCAAAAAATTAAAAAGGCCATGAAATATCCAGCTACAGTTATTGTAGTAGCTGTGATCGTCACAATTATCCTGATGGTGAAAGTAGTTCCTGTATTCCAGGACTTATTCTCTTCATTCGGTGCAGACTTACCTGCATTTACTAAAATGGTAGTCAATATGTCCGAATGGATGCAAAAATATTGGTTCCTTTTGATTATTGGAATTGGCGTAGTGATTACTGCTTTCCTTGAAGCGAAAAAGCGTAGCAAAAAATTCCGTGATCTACTGGATAAGGCCGCGCTCAAAGCACCCATCTTTGGTGATCTGGTCTATAAAGCGATCATTGCCCGTTATAGCCGCACTCTCGCCACCACTTTTGCTGCCGGTGTCCCATTAATTGATGCGCTTGAATCGACTGCTGGTGCAACCAATAACGTGGTCTATGAGGAGGCGGTATTAAAAATCAAGGAAGATGTTGCGACAGGTCAACAGCTTCAATTTGCCATGCGTGTCACCGATAAATTCCCTTCTATGGCCGTACAAATGGTTGCAATTGGTGAAGAATCAGGTGCATTGGATGCCATGCTGGATAAAGTCGCAACCCATTATGAAAATGAAGTCGACAATGCGGTTGATGGTTTAACTTCCATGATGGAGCCCTTGATTATGGCAATTCTTGGTGTCCTTGTTGGTGGCCTTGTTATCGCAATGTACCTTCCAATTTTCCAAATGGGTTCCGTGGTTTAATGCAAGATTTTATTTTATATTTCAGTCAAAACCCAACTGCGCTTTATCTCGCAGTTGGGCTTTTTAGTCTCTGTATTGGTAGCTTTTTAAACGTTGTCATTTACCGTACCCCTAAAATGATGGAACAGGAATGGCGTACAGATTGCCAGCTGTTCTTGCATCCAGATCAGCCCATTATTGATGAGAGCAAAATTACTTTAAGCAAACCGGCTTCAACCTGCCCGAAATGTCAGACTCCTATTCGCTGGCATCAGAATATTCCGGTGATTAGCTGGATCTTATTACGTGGTAAATGTGGTAACTGTCAGAATCCTATCAGTATCCGCTATCTATTTGTTGAGCTTTTGACAGCTGCTTGTGCACTGATAGTGGTGGCAGTATTCGGGCCTACTATACAGATGCTGTTTGGTCTGGTTTTTACCTATGTCCTAATTACCCTCACCTTTATTGATTTCGACACCCAATTATTACCTGATCGCTATACCCTGCCGCTGACTGCACTCGGCCTGGGTATTAATAGTTATGCGATTTATACTACCCCTGCTTCTGCCATCTGGGGCTATATCGTTGGCTTCTTATGCTTGTGGGTGGTGTACTATCTGTTTAAGCTGATGACCGGCAAGGAAGGTATGGGCTATGGAGATTTCAAACTGTTAGCGGCCTTAGGTGCCTGGATGGGGCCTATGCTCCTACCACTCATTGTATTATTGTCATCATTGGTGGGCGCAATTATTGGGATTATCCTGCTTAAAGTCCGTAAAGAAAACCAGCCCTTTGCCTTTGGCCCTTATATTGCCATTGCCGGCTGGATTGCCTTTTTATGGGGTGAGCAGATCATGAAAATCTATTTAGGTCAGTAAAGTGAAATTTGTACTCGGTTTAACTGGTGGAATTGGCAGTGGCAAGTCTGCTGCCAGCCAATGGTTTGAAGCTCAAGGGATTGCTGTCGTAGATGCGGATATTGTCGCCCGTGAAGTCGTTAATATCGGTCAACCAGCCCTACAGCAGATTCAGCAAGCATTTGGTGATTGGGTTTTACTTGAGGATGGCTCATTGAATCGCCGTGCTTTACGTGAATATATTTTCCAGTCTCCAGAAGCACGAAAAACGCTGGAAAATATCACCCACCCTGCTATTCGCACTTCAATTATTCAACAGTTGCATGCAGCACAAAGTCCTTATGCGATTTTAGTTTCTCCTTTATTGTTTGAAACCAATCAGCATGAACTGACACAACATACGTTATTAATTGATGCTGCTATTGAACTGCAAATTCAACGAGCTTCGCAGCGCGATGGACAAAATGTAGAGCAAATTCAGAAGATCATTGCCGCACAAATGCCGCGTGAACAAAAACGCGCTATGGCTGATGATATTGTACTGAATGATGGTGAGCTGGAACATCTTTATGCCCATCTCACGCCTTTACATGAAAAGTATCTTCAGATGACTGCTCAAAATCATTAACCCGAACTCAGTCAGAGTTAAAATAAAAAGCAGCCCTGTTAGGACTGCTTTTTTTGTTGTTCCAGTTTTTGGCTGAGACTGTCTTGATGCATCAGCCAGCGCCAAGGCTGTATGGCACCGATTGCCATACCCACTAAGCCAGAGACAATCGCGAGACTTAGAGGTTCATCTAGAAGCGGTACGGCAAGTATGGCAGCAATAAATGGTGCGAGAGTCACAATACTGCCCGCTTTAAAAGCACCTAAACGTTTAATTGCTTCCACATAAGTTAGTGTCGCTACAATCACCACAAAAATACCGTGAAAGAGCACTTGAGAAGCCATTTGCCAGGGTTCAGCAGCATCCAGATGTTTGGGGAAGAATATTAGATAAATTGGCACATAAACGATGGCTGACCAGATCGCCACACTGGCCATAGAATGCCAGGCAGAGAGTTTCCATTGACGTAGCAGTACAGTAAACACCCCCCACCACATCGCACTGATGAAAAACAGCAGATCGCCTAGTCCCAAGGCCACACCGGACTCCCGGAACATTAGCCAGCTCATACTGCCAATCGCAAGTAGCATAATCGCCATACTGATCCAGGTATGTCGGTCAAATCCCTGTTTAAATAATACAAAAGCAGCCACTGCGGTACAAAGTGGAATACAACCATTCAGAAATACGGCGGCATGAGCTGCAGGTGCATAATGGAAAGCCGTATAGGCAGTCAGGCAATACCCCACCCCGCCAATCATGGCTAAGAGAAAGGATTCCTTACTCCACAAAAAGGCTGTGTCCTTTTTATAAATCAGGACTGGCATCAGAATCAGAAAAGCCAATAGAAAACGTAATCCAACCAGATCCCAGGCACTAATCCCCCACTGGGCACTTAAGCGCGTGCTTAAGGTAAAACCTCCCCAAATACACATGGTAATTAAGACAAAGGCATAACCTTGCGTTCGGGGAGACATAGACTTCTTCTTTAACAGTATTTAGGTAAATAATAAAAAGGACTTAGGCTTGACGCTGACGACAGGCTTCATAAAGAGCCATCCCTGTTGCCACACTCACATTCAGACTTTGCAGATTGCCTGCCATCGGAATATAAACCGTCTGATCACATTGGCTTTGGGTAATTGGTCGTAAACCGGTATCTTCCGCACCCATCACCACGCATACACCTGTACCAGTAAAATCAAATTTCTGGATAGGTAAAGCTTTCTCATCCAGCATGGTACCAACCACACGTACATTAAATTCATCTTTGATTTGCCCCAAAGTACGCGCCAGATTGGTCACCTGAATAAACTTCACTTTTTCTGCACCACCCGCTGCTACTTTACGTGCAGTCGGTGTCAGGCTTGCTGAACGGTCACGCGGCACAATCACAGCCGCTACACCCATCGCTGCGGCAGTACGAATACAAGCACCCAGGTTATGCGGATCAGTTACCTGATCGAGCGCTAATAGAAGTACTTGAGAATCTTGCTTCAATAGATCTTCCAGATCCTTTTCATTTAAGGTTGGATACGGACGAACTGCCGCCACAACGCCTTGGTGAAAAGGCAAACCAGCCAGTTTTTCTAACTTGTCACGACTAGCCTGCTGGACACTAATGCCGAAAGGTTCAGCCAACTCCAGCACACGTTTCAGGCGCTGATCATCACGGCCTTTCAGGGTAAAAAGAGTCAAGACACGTTCAGGCTCAAGCTCCAGCAGTGATTCTACTGAATGGACGCCATAATAATACTCAGGTTTAGCCATGAACGACCTCGAAAATAAATTAGGAAATAGGCAGCAAAAGAAAAATCCTGCAAAGCCAACTTCACAGGATTCTGTATCAAGCTTAGTTTAACCGATTCAGAACAAAATTTCTTGATCGGTTACAGCTCATCTGTAGGTCTGTTTAGCCTTCAAAATGGCAAACATAGTCCAGCACGTCATCAGTTTCGATTTTGAAACGGCTATTGCCTGGCACATAGAACGACTGACCAGCACGGAACAGTTCTTTCTCTTCGCTGTCAGCGATTTGCACACGGCATTCACCTGAGATGATTTCCATACGCTCAGGGACATGTGTTTCAAAAGTTAATGCATTTTCTGAAGGTAAAATTACCCCTAATGTTTTTTTAGTGCCATCTTCAAACTGCACCACATGGCTGATGCATAACCCGCCAAAATACACATTCGATTTTTTAAGTACTGATACATGATCAAACTGAGCTGACATGCCATTTCTCCAGATAAAGCATTTTGTAATATTTTGATTGCTGTAGTTTAAATGTGCACCCGCAACTAATCAATCGAAGTTTATCGGACTTGAATGAAATTATTGGGTACCCCTGCTTGCCTTGATTCCAGGCTGTTTAAGTGATTTCGGCAGATCTTGGAAAATGCCGTGATTTTTCCCGCCATTTATAAGCAAAATATATTCCGACCTGATTTAATTTAACTTTCAAGCATGTCAGAAAAATGAAAATATCTTTTCTAACTTCAGTGGCCTGATCTTGGTTCCTGTGACACAACATTCAAATAAGCGTGTATTAATCCCTGAAATTTAAGATAGAATGAAATCGATTTATCCTGATTTATAATAACAGCCGCGTTGCTAGACTGAAGCAACTGACATGCTATTTCATTCAAACTTTTCGCAGCCCGGATGCGTTTATGCTGACACATTTAACTCTGATCAATTTTGCTTTGGCCGAGCATCTTGCTATTGATATTGATAAAGGTTTTAACGTTCTTACTGGTGAAACCGGTGCAGGTAAATCCCTGTTACTGGATGCCCTGTCTGCCTGTCTGGGTGAGCGAACCGATACCAATTATGTGCGTTATGGCACCGAAAAAGCCGATGTAACAGCAACCTTTAGCTATCAGGAAGACAGCCCTGAAGCGAGCTGGTTAAAAGAGCATGAACTCGATGATGAGTCAGGGGAAATTCATTTACGCCGGGTGATCTTTGCCACTGGCCGTAGCAAGGCCTGGATCAATGGCCGCCCAAGCAGCCTATCTGAACTGAAAGAAATTGGCCGACTCTTGGTCCAGCTTTATAGCCAGCATAGTCAGCAGCAACTGTTAGAACCGCCTTATCCCAAACACTGGCTGGATCGTTATAGCAATTTTTATGCACCGGCTCAGGAAGTACGTGACGCTTACAGTACCTGGCATAAAAATATTCGCCAGCATCAGGCAGCGCTGGATGCACAAACAACCCGTAAGCAACGTATGGAAACTCTGGAGCTACAACTCGAAGAACTGGAAGAAGTCGTCCAGACGGATTATCAGGAAATTGAGCAGGAATTTGACCGCCTTTCACATCATGAAGCGATTATGCAGGATTGTGTCTATAGCCTGAATGGTCTGGACGAAGGTGAACAAAATATTTCGCAGGAACTGGCTTCAATTTTACGCCGTATGGAATCGCATGCCGGTCGTAGCGAGCAGCTTTCCCAGATTTACACTTCTTTGCTGAATGCCCAAAGCGAACTCGAAGATGCAACAGCGACCTTACGCCAGTTTATGGATCGGCAAAGCTTTGATCCGGAACGTATGGAAGAACTGAATTCTAAATTGGAAGTATTTCACCGTTTAGCACGCAAATACCGCACCCAGCCAGAATTGCTGAAAGAAGAATATGAGGCCTGGCAGGCTGAGCTTGAGCAGCTGCATCAGCTGGAAGATCCGGAAACTCTGGCTGAACAAGTGGAAATTTCTTATCAGGAGTTTCTGAGCAAAGCTCAACATCTGGATCAGATTCGCCGTGATGCAGCCGAACCGCTGGCGAAAAAACTGACTGAACAGGTGAAACAGCTTGCCCTGCCTGAAGCACATTTTGAATTTAAATTTGAGCCTTTGGAACATCCATCAAGTGAAGGTTTGAGTTTTATTCAGCTTCTGTTTACTGCCAATAAGGGCATTCCAGCGCAACCTCTGGCACGCGTGGCTTCAGGCGGTGAATTATCCCGTATCGCCCTGGTAATGCAGGTCATGAATGCAGAAAAAACCGAAGCTGAAGTACTGGTCTTTGATGAAATCGATGTCGGGATCAGTGGCGGTACTGCGGAAATCGTCGGTCGCTTATTGGCTGATCTGGCACAGCATGTACAAATTCTATGTATCACCCATCAAGCGCAGGTGGCTGCACAGTCCGATCAGCATTTACTAGTGAAAAAGCGCCAAACTGATCCAGCCAGCAGTACCATTATTAATCTGGAAGAAAGTGAAATTGTACAGGAACTTGCACGTATGACGGGTGGCGTGGAAATTAATGAAACCACCTTGCAGCATGCACGTCAGTTAAGACAGTTAAAGTTTCAGCAAGCATAAATTATGCTTAATAAAAAATCCCTGCTAGTGCAGGGATTTTTTATGAACAGCTTTTAGTTTAAAACAACTTATAAAAAATTAATAAAAAATAAAGCACTCCGCTTTAAATATAAAATTTAGTATTTTCTTCTATTTAATTATTTAGTTTGATTATTAAACAATTAAAAATATATAAACTTATTCCTTCTTAAATTTATTTTATATT
>NZ_DFDO01000106.1:0-5056 GCF_002367915.1 Acinetobacter sp. UBA3025 | reverse complement strand
TCTGTTTGAAATCGTAAATTATATCGAACACTATGGATTGAAACGCGGGCAAAAAGCGGATGGAACTTATGAGCGGACCTTGCCCGAGCATAGCTGGAACAATAACAACATCGTGACTAATCTGTTCCTGTACCAGTTGCAGCGCCATTCGGATCATCATGCCTATCCAAGCCGGCCATTTCAGGCATTGCGACATTTTGATGAAGCGCCAGATTTACCAAGTGGTTATGCCACTATGCTGATTCCGGCACTGATTCCACCATTATGGTACAAGATGATGGATCAACGTGTGTATCAGCATTATCAAGGCGATCTGACTAAAGCGAATATACTGCCTTCGAAACGTGCCAAACTGCTTAAGAAATTTGGTCTAAAAGACGCTGCAGCTTAATGATGTAAACAAATAAAAAATGCGCCATTCGAGGCGCATTTTTTATTGAGTTTTATTTAGAACCAATCACTCTGCATCTTCAAACAGGTGTCATCGAAGTTCATCAGTAATTTGGCCTGATGTTCAATTTCAGGCAGTTCCCAATGAATAAAATATTGGGCTGCCTGAATTTTACCGGCCAGAAAGGCTTGATCTTCCTGTTGAGAAGATGCGCCAAATCTGAGTTGAGCTTGATTGGCCATTTCCAGCCACAACCACGCGATAATAGTTTTGCCCATCATATCCAGATATAGGCCAGAATTGGCCAAAGTTTCACTAACTTTGCCTTGATGCAGAGCCTGACCTAAAACCTGTGTGGTTTTTTGTACAGTGGCAAGATGCTGTTTATAGACATCTGCCAGTTCTGTTAACTTGCTATCCTGAATTTCAGACAAGGTTTTCTGGATGCGTTGCATGAGCAGGGTCAGGCCTTTGCCATTGTGCTGCCAGAGTTTACGGCCTAGTAGATCCAGAGACTGAATCCCATAAGTGCCTTCATGAATCGGATTTAGACGGTTATCCCGATAGCATTGCTCAACCGGATATTCACGCGTATAGCCCGCACCACCCAAGACCTGAATCGCCAGATCATTGGCTTTAGGACCATAGGCAGAAGGGAAGGACTTGACCACGGGTGTAATGAGATCCAGCAAAATGGCACTATTTTCCTCTTGTGCAGCCTGATGTTCATCAATTAAGCGGGCTGCAAATAAGCACAGCGCCAAAGCACCTTCAACATAAGATTTTTGTGCCAGTAGCATACGTTTGACATCCGTATGCTCAATGATATTCACAGGTTTAGCGTCAGGTGTTTTTTCATGAACCGGACGGCCTTGAGGACGGTTTTTAGCATAGTCCAGAGACTCCAGATAACCACGATAACCGATCATGGCTGCACCGAGGCCAACACCAACGCGCGCTTCATTCATCATCTTGAACATATATTTTAAACCTTGTCCCACTTCACCAATTAAATAGCCTAAGCAACGATCGTTTTCCCCAAAGCTTAGAACTGTTGAAGTTGTGCCGCGATAGCCCATTTTGTGTAGCAGGCCAGCCAGATGGACATCATTGGATTCACCTACAGTTCCATCTGTATTGGTTTTGAATTTCGGCACGATGAATAGGGAAATACCTTTTACCCCTTGCGGAGCGTCTTGGATACGAGCCAGAACTAGATGCACAATATTTTCAGTAATGTCCTGATCACCACCAGAAATAAACATTTTCTGGCCTTTAATTTTGTAGCTTCCATCTGACTGAGGAATCGCTTTAGTGGTCAGATCTCCCAAAGAGGAACCCACATTCGGCTCGGTCATCGCCATAGTTCCAGCAAAGCGGCCACTTAGCATATGCGGCAAGAACATTTGTTTTTGTTCTGGAGAGGCAAAGGCTTGAATCAGATTTGCTGCAGCGGCTGTCAGAAAAGAGTAGGCAACAGTCGAAGGATTGGCCGACATGAAATAGGCATTGCAGGCCATATTCACCAAAGTCGGCAATTGCATGCCGCCGTCTGCGTAATCATGCTGGGCGCAGAGTAGACCAGCATCAGCAAATTGTTGCCATGCTATTTTTACTTCATCAATGGTCTTCACCTGTTTGCCATCAAAGCTCGGTTCATGATGATCAGCCTTGGCATTATGCGGCGCAAAATAATCGGTCGCGATGCCTTTTGCCGTTTCCAGAATACTATCAAAGGTATTTTTGTCATGATCCTGATAGCGTTCCAGTTCAGTTAAGGCTTCAAGTTTGAAAACATCATAAAGCAGAAAATTGAGGTCTTTATCATTAATCAGCTGAGTCACAGTACGATCCTGAATGTGCAATCCTTGAGATAACATCAAGACTAGCAGTTGCTTTTATCAAGGAGGATTGTCAATAATGACATGAAACAGGTTAAAAGCGACAAATAGAAAAATATGCAACAGGTAGTGATTTTAGGCTTTGATGGTGCTTTGGCTTCAGCAATTACAGGTGTGGTCGATTTATTTGCCATGGCTGGCGTGAGCTGGAACCGGATTCAGCAGCAGGATGTACAACGCCTGTTTAAAGTGAGAATCGCCAGTCCAGATGGACAACCAATTCGTTGTATTAACGGCCTGGAATTACCAGCCCATTGTTCATATCAAGAAATTCAAACAGCAAATATTCTGGTAGTGCCGACCATCGCCGCACCTATACAAGAGGTACTGGATGAAAATCCAGACCTGATTCAGTTTTTAACTTCTGCTCATGCACAATCCACCTTAATCGCTGGAAACTGCACCGGGAATTTCTTTCTGGCAGAAGCTGGTATTTTAGATGGTCGTGTGGCGACAACGCATTGGGGCTTTCAGGACATGTTTCGTGCACGTTATTCTCAGGTCAAACTCAATGCCGATCTGATGATTAGCCGGGATCAGAATATTTACTGTGCAGGTGGAGGCTTGGCCTGGTTTGACTTAGGCTTGCATCTGATTGAACGTTTCTATGGTTTTGAAGTTGCCATGCAATCTGCCAAATCCTTTGTAATTGATTATCGACGTGATAGCCAATTGTCTTATTCATTAATGAAGATTGGTCAACCTCATCATGATGAACTGGTGCAAAAAGTTCAGGACTGGTTAGAGCAGCATTTTCATGAAGAATTTACTTTAAATGCGCTGGCAGAACGTTTTAATGTCACCACTCGTACTTTAATCCGGCATTTTAAGCAGGCGCTAAATATTGCACCGAATCAGTATCTGCAAGCCATTCGTATTGAAGCGGCACGCAAACGGCTTGAGGAAACCGATCAGGCCATAGATCTGATTATGCAAAATGTCGGCTATCAGGATCCAAGTTCATTTCGGCGTTTATTTTATAAGAAAACAGGGTTAACACCTTTAGAATATCGCCGTCGTTTTAGTCGACGTTTCTAGACGTTGACAAAAAGAGAGATTCGAAAAGCTCTCTTGGCATACATATTAGCTAAAGATATCTTTACGTAAATAATGCGTATAAATGGTTGAAGCGATGCTTTGCAAGAAGCCGGTGAACATAATCCAGTAAATAAAAACTTCACGTTCTAACCATTTTAGTCCGAAGCCTTCAAATCCGATGATGATCAAAAAGGCTGAACTAATCCCCAAAAATAAAATGTTATAGGATAATGACTTCTGCTTTAATAAAATCATTGTTCCTCTTTCGTCTTTGGCTTCCTGTGAGCATTCAAAGCGTATTTTATATATTTCACAGCAAATCACAGCCACCACAATACTTAAGATACTAGCCATCAATACCCAATATAGTGTCATGTTACTTCCTCGGCATAACTAAACAGTTCCTCAATCGTCGTTTCAAGTGCATTTGCTAACTTGAATGCCAGAATCAAGGAAGGGTTGTACTTCTCTTTTTCTAATGCGGCAATCGTTTGGCGGCTGACTGCCACTGCATCAGCAAGCTGTTGTTGTGTCCAACGTTTTTTAGCACGGAACACGATGATGTCATTCTTTAACATGTCTTTACTCCAACATCATTCAAAATGTAATATATATTTAACATTATGTAAACTATATATTTTATAATGATAAAAATAAGTGTCATTTAAAAGATTGAGATATAAAAAACGGGCTAAATGCCCGTTTAAAAATTTTTGAATCAGCTGGTTTAAGCTTTGACTGAGGTCGATTTAACCTTGCGGCCATGCAGCAGGTAATACCAGATCAGACAACTAAAGGTAAGCACTGCGGAAAACAAATAAAGCTGACGATAACCCACCTGATCCAGCAGCATACCGAGGAAATAAGGGCCGAAACCAAGACCTGCATCCAGTGCAATAAAGAAGGTTGAGGTGGCGAGACCCATCCGTTGCAAGGTGGTACTTTTCACAGCAATGGTTTGACACACGGACTGGATATTCCCGAAACCAAAACCTAATAACGCGGCACTCGCCAGTAACATCACAGAGTTTTGTGTCTGACTCAGCATCAGAATACCTACTGCCATAATCACGATTGCGGGGTAGATAATGATGTTTTCACCTTTACGGTCCATTAATGGGCCAGTAAAAGGACGCGACAGCAGAATAGCAAAGGCATACATCAGGAAGAAGAATGAGGCTGCTTCGACCAGATTGATGTCCTTGGCATAGAAGTGAATAAAGGATAGTACGCCTGAATAACAGGTAGCCACCAGCAGGACAATCACTGCAATCGGCAAGGCATTGGGCTCTACAAATTGAGCGAGTTTACTGGCAGATTGTGGAACAGAGGAAATTGATGTACCACTCGCTTTAAGGCGCGGCGGCTGGATTAACAGACCGCAGATCAGGCAGCTGAGCGCAACGATAGTGGTGAAGATAAAAATCACCTGATAATTAAAATTCGTCATCAGCCAAATCCCGACAAAAGGACCAATCGCCGTACCAAGCGTACTGCTCATACTGAAATAACCGATACCTTCACCACGTCGTGTTGCCGGAATGGTTTGCGCAATTACTGTGCCGAGTACGGTAGAGGCCATACCCATCATAAAGCCGTGGATCAGACGAATACCCAATAACACTTCTAGTTTGGCCGGAATCATATAAAGTCCGGAAAATAGCAAAAAGCCAGTCAGGCCAATCACCAGGGTATTTTTCAGTCCTAGACGATTCAGCAATTTCCC
>NZ_DFDO01000109.1:0-8228 GCF_002367915.1 Acinetobacter sp. UBA3025 | reverse complement strand
TCTAGCCGAGCGCATTTCTAATATTAAAGCTTCTAGCTCAGCATTGATTTTAGAAATGCGCTCGGCTAGAAATCTTGGTGCTCGACGTTTGCAAACAGAATTAATGAGGCTGCACGGAGTCTCGTTGTCCTTAGCGACTATCCATAAAGTACTATCCACCCATCAAGTCAAACCGATTAAAAAATTCCGTCGTAAAGTAGATTTCATTCGTTATGAACGCCCATTACCAGGCGATAGAATTCAAATGGATGCCTGTAAACTGGGTCCTGGACTATATCCGATGACTGCACACGATATCGCGTTTTAAGGATATATAAACGCCGAACAGCAGCGAATACTCTCGACTTTTTAGACTGCGTAATTGAAGAAATGCCTTTTCCCATACAGCGAATACAGACCGATCGTGGACGAGAATTCTTTGCTGAAAAAGTACAGAAAAAAATGATGCAGCATGGAATGAAATTTAGGCCAAATAAACCAGGTTCACCTCATCTGAATGGCAAGGTAGAGCGCTCACAAAAGACTGATAAATCTGAGTTCTACGCTACTGTAGATATCGATTCAGAGGATATCCAGAACAAACTGGCAGAATGGCAGCATTACTATAACTGGATGAGACCACATTCAGCTTTGAAAGGTAAAACACCGATGGAAAGGTACTTTGAATTATGTGAAGAAACTCCTTTCGCAGATGAAGTCCAGAAGCAATACAGCCCCTCAAATGAACGGATTCAACATGCCAATTACAAGATGGATTTAGAGATCGCTAAATTGAAACGATCTCTATGAATCACACAAATTAATATGTTCAAAATGAATCGTACATCCCATCAATAAGTGCATCAGTTCAATTTGTGAAGTGCAGTCAGTTTTTTCATAAATATTTTTAAAATAAGTGCGTACTGAACTTAAAGTGATCCCACATTTTGTCGCAATTTCTTCTAATTTATAGCCATTGATTAAAAGCTCACACAAATCAAATTCACGTTTCGACAGTTGATATGCTTGCTGTAAATAAGCTCTGGATAATGAATAATGCCGATTTTTGTCTGTCATAAATACGGCAATCTGATGCTGAGCTTCAGAAAATTGCTGCATCTTTTTTAATCTTTTAAAAGGCACAACAGTGAGCATCAATTGCTGTCCTTTAGAATCCTGCAAAGCCAGGACTCCGCCTATTTCACTCGACATACTGGTATCTTCCAGCAAAGCACTGGACAGCAATCTGTCCAGACGTTCCTGATCACCTACCAGTGTTTTTAGGCGGTTATGCATATCCATTTCCAGACATGTTGAAGCTTCAATCATGCTTTGTGCCAGTGGATTTGAATAAGACAGCTTGAGATCCTGATCCAACAAAATAATACCGATTTTTAAACAGTCCAATATGGTATATAAGCTGATATTGTCTTGTTGTACTAAACTGATTTGCCGATGAATCTGTAAAGAGCGACGTAAATGTATACCGATCCGTTTGAGAAAATTCAGTTCAGCTACTTCAAAACCTTGAGTGTACGGAGCACGATGTAGTCCTATGACTGCCCAGCGATAATTTCCTCTGTCCAGCAATACTCTTGCCATATACCCTATCCCTGTAGGCTTAAGGCATTTTTCATAAAAGATATACTGCTCTGTTCCAGGTTGATCTGCATAATGACGGCAGTCCTGATTAAGTGCCTCCCCCATATCAATTTTATTCCATAAAGGCATATGCAGCTTCATGTCAATGACCCGAATCCGTTCATCCTGATAAGCAGCCAGACTTTCTTCCGGGATATTGTAAGTATAAACAAAGTCATAGGCGGGATTGAATTGATCAAGACCGGTAAAAATTGCACTATGACTCTGGGTATATTGCACAATATCCTGAATGACCTCTAGCCATAAAGCAGGCAATAAAGCAGCATCATATATTTTCGCGATGATATTATTTTCCCGTTCTGCTTTCATAACCGCTCTTTTTAATAATTATTTATATCAAATCATAACCTTAAGATTTATAAAGTTAAACTAAAGAAAACCTATCGCTTATTTTGTATTTTAATTATCTTAGTTTCTCATCTACATATATTTAATCCGTTTCACTTAACGAATCAATTTTTAACAAGATCTCTCTGTATATTGATAGCTCATACTTTTAATGTAAATCCTAATACAGAAGAACAAGAGGATAATCTTCAATGAAAAAAATATTATGGCCTGCTTTATTGGTAGTAACAGTTACTAGTTTAAGTGCATGTTCTAAACAGAATGACCGCGATATGGCCAGTGCAGATACTCAATCTAATACCACAAATGCTCCTGTTACTACAGAGACTACAAATAGTCAAAGCAATATGAGTACTGAGATGAGCAGTAATGCCACTGCCAACTCAAACTGGGCAGGTGAATATGAAGGTGTTTTCCCGTGTGCTGACTGCGAAGGTATTAAAGTTGAACTAGATCTTAATCCTGACAAAACTTATGAATTGAGTGAGGAATATTTAGGTAAAACTGGAAATAATGAAACTGAAACCAAAGGTAGCTTCACTTTCGATCCTCAACAACCTTCTATTATCGTCCTAGATGGAAAAGCTGAAAACCGGAAGTTTTATGTAGGTGATAATTTCGTTGAAGCTCGTGATATAGAAACAGGTAAGGAAATACAGAGTAATCTGAATTATAAATTAGTTAAAAAATCACCTTAATTATTTTCTAACTTAATAAAAAATCCCCGCAAATGCGGGGATTTTTTACATCATATGATCGAACGATGAATTACATCATACCGCCCATACCACCCATGCCGCCCATATCAGGCATAGCTGGTTTTTCTTCTGGAATTTCAGTGATCATACATTCAGTTGTTAACATCAAGCCAGCAACAGAAGCTGCATGCTCAAGTGCAGAACGAGTTACTTTAGCAGGGTCAAGAATACCCATTTCCAGCATGTCACCGTATTCGCCTGTCGCAGCGTTATAGCCATAGTTACCTTCACCGTTCTTCACAGCATTGATCACTACAGATGGCTCATCACCAGCATTGGCTACGATTTGACGAAGAGGAGCTTCGATTGCACGACGAAGAATGTTGATACCTACGTTTTGGTCATCGTTAGCACCAGTCAAACCATCAAGTGCAGATGCAGCACGTACCAGTGCAACACCACCACCTGCAACAACACCTTCTTCAACTGCAGCACGAGTTGCATGAAGTGCGTCGTCTACACGGTCTTTCTTTTCTTTCATTTCAACTTCAGTTGCAGCACCGATTTTGATGACTGCTACACCGCCTGCTAATTTAGCAACGCGTTCTTGAAGTTTTTCTTTGTCATATTCAGAAGTAGATTCTTCGATTTGTGCACGGATTTGCTGAACACGCTCAGAAATCTGATTTGCATCACCAGCACCATCAACAATCACTGTATTTTCTTTAGATACAGTTACTTTATGTGCAGTACCTAAGTGTTCAAGTGAAGTTTGATCTAACTGCATACCGATTTCTTCAGAAATTACAGTACCACCAGTCAGGATCGCGATATCTTGAAGCATTGCTTTACGACGGTCACCGAAGCCAGGTGCTTTAACCGCACATACTTTGATAATACCGCGCATGTTGTTCACTACAAGTGTAGCCAACGCTTCGCCTTCAACATCTTCAGCGATGATAAGAAGAGGCTTACCAGTTTTCGCAACAGCTTCCAAAACAGTGATCAATTCACGGATATTGCTAATTTTCTTGTCAACCAACAGGATGTATGGGTTTTCAAGTTCAGCAGTCAACGTGTCTTGTTTGTTTGCGAAGTACGGAGAGATATAACCGCGGTCAAACTGCATACCTTCTACCACATCAAGCGAATCTTCGAAGCCTGAACCTTCTTCAACAGTGATTACGCCTTCTTTGCCCACTTTTTCCATCGCTTGTGCAATCAGAGAACCTACAGTGGTGTCAGAGTTTGCAGAGATCGAACCGACTTGCTCAATCGCTTTAGAATCAGATGCTGGTTTTGCAGTTTGTTTAATATTTTCAACAACAGTTTTAACTGCAAGGTCGATACCACGTTTCAGATCCATTGGGTTCATACCCGCAGTTACTGACTTGATCCCTTCGTTCAGGATTGCTTGAGCCAATACAGTTGCAGTTGTTGTACCGTCACCTGCGATATCATTGGTTTTTGAAGAAACTTCACGAACCAGTTGCGCACCCATGTTTTCGAATTTGTCTTTTAGGGTGATTTCTTTCGCAACAGATACACCATCTTTAGTGATGTGCGGTGCACCGAAAGAACGGTCGATTACAACGTTACGGCCTTTAGGACCTAAAGTCACTTTCACCGCATCTGCAAGGATGTTCACACCAGCGATCATTTTTGAACGAGCTGAATCACCAAATTTTACGTCTTTAGCTGACATATTTGACTCCGAATATTGTTGTATCTTTACAAAATCTGAATTGGAATGAGTAAAACGATCTGGCGCAGATTAAGCTTCTAATACTGCCAGAATGTCAGACTCTTTCATGATTAAAAGTTCTTCGCCGTTTACTTTTACAGTTGTACCTGCATAAGTACCGAACAATACTTTGTCGCCAACTTTTACGTCTAACGCGCGTACGCCATTGTCAGTGATTTGACCATTACCAACTGCAATGATTTCACCTTGTGCAGGTTTTTCAGCAGCAGAACCTGGAAGTAAGATGCCCCCAGCTGTTTTTGTTTCTTCTTCAACACGACGAATAACAACGCGGTCATGTAATGGACGAATGTTGCTCATAAATAACTCCATCAGACTAAGTCTTTTTTAGATCACCGATGACGACTTATTTATTCCATTGGTCATCATCAAAATTTTTTGATGTCCTTTTTATGGAGATGGAATAAAACGCTTCAAGGGCAAAAATGAAAAAAAATTGGTTTTTTTTTAATTTTTTGATGGATTGCGTATTTTTTGTCTATTTATTTATGGGATCAGGCTGTGGAACAAAGGTTTTTAACTGTTCATCAAAACAATATTGCGTAATTTTTCCTGTTGCATCAATTGCATTAAAGCTATTCGGCTGATTCTTATGGAGCCGATGCGACGCAGAAGTCCCGGCATGTACATCATAAACCGGATGATCTCCTCCCAATTCGAATATACGGTTCAAATCATAGACTGCGATACGATGCAAATGCCCATGCAATACAGCAAACAGACCATGTTGCGACCAGGACTCCAATGCAATTTTGGCCATCAGGGGAATATCCTTAAACCCCCGCCTATTCTGAAATGGCACATAAAAAGGTTGATGACTGACAATAATCTTAATTTTGGAAGCAGGTGCCTGCTGTAGTTTCAGGTCAATCCTTTGAATCTGCTCAAGGGATAAATGGCCTTTGGTATGATATCGACGTCTAATCGAATTTACCCCGATCAGATAAAAATGTTCGGTTTCTAAAACAGGCTCAAGTTCACCAAAAAATAATTGATAACGGGTAAATGGAGTAAATAGTCGATTCCATAAATGATAAAGCGGAATGTCATGATTCCCCGGGATCACAAGATAAGGCGTATTCAACTGATCCAGAAACCGTTTACAGGCAAAAAACTGCCCCAAACGTGCTCGCTGGGTGAGATCGCCGCTGACTACCACCGCTTCCAATGGATGATCCTGACAGAATTGCTGAATAGCCTCTAAACATTCAGGTCTTTCTGTACCAAAATGCAGATCAGAGAGATGCAGAATCATGCGGCACCATTACACTTAAACTATTTTTTAAAACTGAAATATTTAAAGGTGGTGTCATTTCTACCGTTTCTCCATCTATAGCCACCATTAATTTCTTACGTTTAGACTCAATTCGCACCTGATCTGCAGCAAAACTATAAACATCTGAGGCTTGATCAATCTTGCCCCGAATTAACTGATATACCAGCTTGAATAACGTCAGCTTGTCACTTTTGGAGACCACAACTCCAGCCACCTTCCCTTGCTCAGCAGCTTGGGCAATCCGCATTTTCATGTCTGCTAGTTGAAGTGGATTATTACCAAAGAAAATCAGTGGAGTTTTGACCGGATATTTCTTCTGATCTACCCAGATTTCCAGTTTTAATTCTTTACGGTCACGAATCAACACATCGAGTGCTGAGGTATAGGCATGTAAAGGGAAACGGCCAAAAATACGATTATAGTCTTCACGTTTTTTAATAAATAAGGGATATAAGCCCAGACTAGCATTGTTCAGGTAGATTTCCTGATTAATACGTGCTACATGGATACATTTGGTTTGGCCCGTTGCAATGACTTGTGCGGCTTCAACCAAATCTAAGGGAATATCCAGCAATCTTGCCGCATAGTTAAAAGTCCCTAAAGGCAATATTCCGACTGGAATATCAGTTTCAAGCAGGTGTTTGGCGACTGAATTGAGCGTTCCATCTCCTCCTGCTGCCACGACCACACCGTGATCTGGCGATTGTTGATGCCGTTGCAGCACTTCAGCAATCACTGTTTTGAACTGTTCTGGATCATTGATTTCAAAAGCTTTAGTCTCAAAATCATGCACTGCGAAAATATCTAGTAATTGCTCATATTTTTCTTGCTGGTCGAATAGACGGAAACCAGAATTATGATTATAAATAATGGATAAGGGTTTAGATTGATTAGACATTTTTTACACAGATTGATGCACACCTATTGGCATTTTGTCCAATTCATAAACAATTAATAGTTGCTTTATGTAAAATTCGAATGGCGACCATTTATTTAATCAATAACAAATATAACTGAACAATTTTATTTAAAGGTTTGATTTAAATAAAAATAATTAAAATAAATACCACACATAAAGCTAATAAATACATATTTAAGATTTTGAATTTATTTATATCTTATTGTTTTATATAAATTTAAACAGAAAATAGCATAATATTCCAAATAAAATCCAGCACTTCTTTAGTCTTATTTTTTTGATGATTTTATGCTTTAATACAGCCACTTTTTTTCATATTTCATCTGGCCAGTATTTTATTGACCAGATTGTACTTTGTACAAAATTTTGTACACATTTGAGATAGGCCTCACCATGACCCAAGTGAACGCACCAGAATTCGTTCGTCACCCTAAGCTTATTGCATGGGTGGAAGAAATTGCTAAATTAACAAAACCAGCAAAAATTGAATGGTGTGACGGTAGCGCAGAAGAATATCAACGTTATATCGACTTGATGATCGCTAACGGCACAATGCAAGCGCTTAACCAAGAGAAACATCCTGGTTCTTATCTTGCAAATTCTGATCCTTCTGACGTTGCTCGTGTTGAAGACCGTACTTTTATCTGTTCTGCAAATAAAGAAGATGCTGGCGCGACCAATAACTGGGAAGATCCAGCAGTTATGCGCGAAAAATTGAATGGTCTGTTTGATGGTTCAATGAAAGGTCGTACCCTGTATGTGGTTCCATTCTCTATGGGTCCATTGGGTTCACACATTGCGCACATCGGTATCGAATTAACTGACTCTCCTTATGTAGCAGTCAGCATGTCTAAAATGGCTCGTATGGGTAAAGCTGTTTATGACGTTCTAGGTACAGATGGTGAATTTGTTCCTTGCGTACACACTGTGGGTGCACCACTTGAAGAAGGTCAAAAAGATGTTGCTTGGCCTTGCAACAAAGAAAAATACATCGTGCACTACCCAGAAACTCGTGAAATCTGGTCATTTGGTTCTGGTTACGGCGGTAACGCATTGTTAGGTAAAAAATGCCTGGCTTTACGTATTGCATCTTATATGGGTCGTCAACAAGGCTGGTTAGCTGAACACATGTTAATCCTTGGCGTGACTAGCCCTAAAGGCGAAAAACACTACATCGCAGCTGCATTCCCATCTGCTTGTGGTAAAACAAACTTCGCGATGCTGATTCCACCAGCAGGTTATGAAGGTTGGAAAATTGAAACTGTAGGTGACGATATTGCCTGGATCAAACCAGGTGAAGATGGCCGCTTATATGCAATTAACCCTGAAGCTGGTTTCTTCGGTGTAGCGCCTGGTACAAATACCAAAACGAATCCGAACTGTATGGCAACGCTTCATAAAGACGTGATCTATACAAACGTTGCTGTAACTGACAACGGTGAAGTTTGGTGGGAAGGTCTGACTAAAGAAGCACCTGCGAATCTGACTAACTGGAAAGGCCAACCACATACTGGCGAAGAAAAAGCGGCTCATCCGAATGCTCGTTTCACAGTTTCTGCTGGTCAATGCATCGGAAGAGCG
>NZ_DFDO01000060.1:0-11838 GCF_002367915.1 Acinetobacter sp. UBA3025 | reverse complement strand
CATCAGCAACTTTTACGAAGCCCGCAATGTTTGCACCGTCAACATAGTTCACAGTACCGTCTTCTTTAGTACCGTATTTCACACAGTTGCGGTGAATTTCTTTCATGATCGCATGCAGACGTTCGTCAACTTCTTCGAAAGTCCAGCCTAAACGCAATGCGTTTTGAGACATTTCAAGACCAGAAGTTGCTACACCACCGGCGTTAGATGCTTTACCTGGAGCATAAAGGATTTTCGCTTCAACGAATTTCTCAACTGCTTCAAGTGTAGAAGGCATGTTCGCGCCTTCAGCAACACAAATTACGCCGTTTGCAAGAAGCGCTGCTGCATCATTCGCATCAAGTTCGTTTTGAGTCGCACATGGAAGCGCGATATCACATTTGATACCCCAAGGACGTTGACCTTCAAGGTATTCAAAACCGTGTTTAGATGCAAATTCAGAGATACGGCCACGTTTAATGTTTTTCAGTTCCATCACTTCAGCAAGAAGCTCTTCAGTGAAACCGTCTTTAACGTGAACAGTACCCGCAGAGTCAGATAGAGAAACAACTTTAGCACCCAGGAACATTGCTTTTTCAGCAGCGTACTGGGCAACGTTACCAGAACCAGAGATTGTTACCACTTTATCTTTGAAGCTTTCGCCACGAGTTTTCAGCATCTCTTCAGCGAAATACACTGTACCGTAACCAGTTGCTTCTGGACGAGCCAGAGAACCACCGAAAGTCAGGCCTTTACCAGTGAATACACATGAAGTGTCATTGCTGAGTTTTTTCATCATACCAGCCATGTAACCAACTTCACGGCCACCCACACCGATATCACCCGCTGGGATATCTGTATTAGAACCAAGATGACGATAAAGCTCGATGATTAACGCTTGGCAGAAACGCATGATTTCGCCTTCTGATTTGCCTTTAGGGTCAAAATCAGAACCGCCTTTACCACCACCCATAGGCAATGTAGTCAGGGCATTTTTGAAAGTTTGCTCGAAACCGAGGAATTTCAAAATAGAAAGGTTCACTGACGGGTGGAAACGCATACCACCTTTGAATGGACCAATCGCTGAGTTGTACTGTACGCGGAACGCACGGTTAACCTGTGTTTGACCTTGGTCATCTACCCAAGCAACACGGAACTGGATCGCACGCTCAGGTTCAACTAGACGTTCTAGTAAACCATGTGCTGCGTATTGTGGATTCTTTTCAATGAATGGCCACAAACTGGTCATCACTTCTTCTACAGCTTGAAGAAATTCGGGTTGATGTGCATCACGTGATTTTACGTAATCTAGGAACTCATTAAGTGTGTTGTATTTCAACGCTTAATCCTCAGCAGAAAATGGATCAAAATTGGTCAAATTTACAATCAATGTTAAATTTTGGCGCAAAATATTAAATATCTTTTGTAACTAATCTACAATACTTTTTTGAAAAATAGTTTAAATTTAATTTGATAACAATTATTTATATTGATTATGAATATTTTTTCTGTGTGCTTAAATGCCAATTGAATCAATGCTTAATTGTTAATTTATGCCTGATAATAATGCACAAAGTGACCTTTAATCGTGCATAACTTAGTTCCTTAAAAACATGTTAAAATTGTTAAATTAACATATTTTGTTTCATTCACTCTAAGGCTCAGCCCGAGCAGCCTAGGTTATTCATGAATTCGCAGATCTCTCTAGTCCAGTCTATTGATGCTTTATTGCCCCAAACCCAGTGCGGTTTATGTGGTCATCGTGATGGCTGCTTGCCCTATGCTCAATCCATTGCTGAGGGCGAAGATGCCAATAAATGTGTACCGGGTGGACAGCCCGTCGCTGATGCTCTGGCAACATTGTTAAATCGTTCTAAACTGCCCGCTGAAGAAAGTGTCTGGCCGATTCAGACGAATGGTCGTCCTCAGCGCATGAAAGCCATCATTCGTGAAGATGAATGTATTGGTTGTACCAAATGCATCAGTGCCTGTCCGGTCGATGCGATTATTGGCTCAGGCAAATTGATGCATACTGTGCTCACTGACCTGTGTACCGGCTGTGAACTCTGCATTCCGCCTTGCCCGGTAGACTGTATTGATCTGGTCGAAGACCTTCAGCCTTTGCCAACTGAATCTCAACGTATTGCTGAACAGGATGACTTGCGCAAACGTTACTACGCGCATATTCAACGCGAAGAAAAACGTCGAATTGACCGTAAGGGACCTGTCGTTCGTGCCGAGATTAATACTGCCCTGTTTGCCCAGTTCTCTGCTCAGGTCGATCAGGTTCCTGTCATTGAAATCGTGAAAAAACCAGCCGATGAAGTAATTACAGTTGATGCCAAAACCACAATTGAACTTGCAAAATTACGCACACAAATCAAAAAGTTAGAAAAACAGCTTTCGGTCCGTGAGGATGTACGCAAACGTCTGCAACTTGAAGAACTAACCCAGCAATTACAGGCTTTACAGGGATAAGATCATGACCACAGCAACAGCTAAACCTGTAAAAAACATGACTAAAAAACAGATTCAAACTTTCTTTGAGCGCCTGCGTGAGCAGCGTCCGAATCCAAAAACTGAATTGAATTATTCAAGTCCATTTGAATTACTGGTTGCAGTGACCCTGTCTGCCCAAGCTACGGATGTGAGCGTGAATAAAGCCACCGATAAACTGTTTCCGGTCGCCAATACACCGGAAGCCATTTATGCACTTGGTGTAGATGGCCTCAAGGAATATATTAAAACGATTGGCCTGTATAACTCCAAAGCTGTGAACGTCATTAAAGCCTGTGAAATGTTAATCAAGAAGCATAACAGTGTGGTACCGGACAATCGTACAGATCTGGAAGCTTTACCGGGTGTAGGACGCAAAACGGCGAATGTGGTGCTAAATACCGCCTTTGGTCAGCCGACCATGGCTGTGGATACGCATATCTTTCGTGTGGGTAACCGTACCGGTTTGGCGGTGGGTAAAAACGTACTGGAGGTCGAGCATCGTCTGGTCAAAGTGATTCCAAAAGAGTTTATTATTGATTCACATCACTGGCTGATTTTACATGGCCGCTATTGCTGCATCGCACGTAAACCGAAGTGTCATGAATGTGTGGTCGCCGATGTCTGTAACTGGCCAGACCGTTTTGAATTTGGCGCAGGTCGCGCAATTCCGGTGAAAAATATTGAAGCTGAACTTTAGGTTCAGCTTTTTTAATTTAAGTACTCGAAAAGTTTTTATTTTTTATTTTGCTCGGCCTGTTCTTGCTTGCGCTTTTGCTCAAGCTCGGCCTGTAATTTGGGATGCAGCTGACGCTCAGGCACCTTACCCGCATTTTCAGCACGTTCTTCCTGACGTACTTTTTTCAGCATCTTGAAGCTCACATAGAACAGCGCAAACAGTACTGCCAGAAATACAATCATCAATCCCAATACAGCAAATTTCACAGCAGATCCTTTTGAACAATACAATAAAAAGAGCCCTAATATGACTTAGGGCTCTTTGAAAGTCAAAACGATCGGAAACCGATTATTTTGTTTGATCCAGAATCGCGAAAAGATCTTTTTGAACTTCTTCGATTGGACGTAGACCATTTAACTTGTCATAAGTCGGTGCATTTTCGCCTGAAGCTGCACGGCCTTGGTAGAAGCCAACCAGCTGTTCAGTTTCTGTGTGGTATGAACCTAAACGGCGACGAATAGTTTCTTCCTGGTCATCTGGACGTTGTACCAGATCTTCACCAGTTTCATCATCTTTACCTTCCACTTTTGGCGGGTTGTAAACGATGTGATAAACGCGACCAGACGCCGGGTGTTGACGACGACCAGATAGACGTTGAACGATTTCTTCATCCGGCACATCAATTTCAATCACATGATCAATTGCAATGCCTTCTTTTTCCAGCGCTTCAGCTTGAGGAATCGTACGTGGGAAACCATCAAAGATGCAGCCATTTGCACAGTCAGGTTGTGCAATACGCTCTTTGACCAGACCAATGATCAATTCATCAGAAACCAAACCGCCATTGTCCATGACGCTTTTAGCTTGTAGACCTAATTCAGTTCCTTCACGAATTGCAGCACGGAGCATATCACCGGTTGAAATTTGTGGGATATTGTAGCGCTTACAGATCAACTGAGCTTGTGTACCTTTACCTGCTCCAGGTGGTCCGAGTAAGATAATGCGCATATATAAACATCCTCATTTTTTAACTATGTATAAGATACCCAGCTTCACACGACCAAAACGTGTGCTGCTCTTTGGCATCTAATTATAAGAAAGCCACAAACAAATGGATTAAACCCGCAACAAAACCGGTAACTCCCCCCAGGACAATCAAGATCCATTCATCTTCCTGAAAGGCAGGACGTAATAGATTCTGAAACTCGTTAGGCGTCAAATCACGTATGCGGTCTCTAAACATTTGGTAGATCTTCTGTGCACGGCTCGCATTAAACGCAGGGTCGCTTACAGGCACCATCGTAATTTCAATCGAGCGATCGATCAAGTCTGTCTTGAGTTTTGCATACTCTTTTGGCCCTAAAGACAACTGTAAAGAGGTCCGAACCAGCGGTGTTTCCATAATTTCGTTAATATGACGTTTGACAATACGGCGGGTTTTATCTTTTTTACCACCATACATCATTTCTGTCATGATCGATTTTAGCGTAATCAGATCTTCTGTGACCACACTTGCAAATACGTCAGAGACTTCCTCCTGACGTTTCATAAATGCGCCTTGTATGTTATAGGTGCCAATTCTTGGAATCACCGGTTTGATCCAAGGGAATCTATGATCGGCTGTACGCTTAAAGAATTGCGGGTATTTGATATAGTGCGGTTCTACCGGATTAAACACCATCCAGATCGCAATCCAGTTGGTCAGGAAGCCCCAGATAGCCGCCCAGAACGGTACGGTCCAGTGCCATGGCACCACAAACCAGACCACCATCTGGAACAGGCCAAAGAACATCCCGATCAGGGCACTGATATGCCAGATAAAGTTGATTTCTTTCTGCCCGACTTTCAGGAACATGCGCACCATTAAACGGCGATCGCCTTCCATTTGACTGACCACCATGTCGCGCATATCGACCAGTGACTCGACGTTCATGGTCAGTTCAGTCACTAATTCTTTTAATACCTGTGGCAGCTGTTTATGAGCTTGGGCATAAATACGGCGCTTGATTGAATAAGGCAAGTTTTCCCATAGCACCGCATTACGATCCATCATGACTTCATCAATCAGATGTTCCAGTTCAAAACCGACCTGTTCCCCGATAATACGTGCCATATCATCCGGATCCATTGCCTGCAAGAACTCCTGAATAGAGCCCAATTTAGACAAGGTATTATCCGTGATAATTCCTGAGATTCTTCCGGCTTTACGCGGCACAATACCTTGCCAGCCAACAGGAACAGGCCCGACATGAAAACCCCAAAAATTAATTGGATAAAACACCATTTTTAGCGCCATCCACACGTGAGCCCATGTTACGAATGCGGTCACCGGGATAATGCTGAGCACTGCCCAAAAATCTGGGCGATTCAAGAAGGCTTGCCACAATTCATTGACGTACTCAAGCATGCATAAATTCCATATTTAATTTTTTGTTCACAGAATACAGGTATTAATAAAGTTGAATATTTTGTCTATAAACCGATACTTAAAGTATAGGAGAATTGTAGTCTGGGTTCAGTTTCGGCTACAACACGACCATTACTGTCCTGTAATTTCTCCCCCGCCCCAATACCGATACTAAAACTGCTGATCCGTTCTGAACTAAGCAAAACATACGCCAGATCAATGCCCCCACCTAAACGGCTTTCGTATTTACCATCAACCTGTTTGCTATCGATATGACCGGCATAAGCCCCTACATAATAACCATTTTTGTCCTTGCCGGTGAGGTGTGCAGGATAACGAAAGCCAACTTGTGCTCCAACTGTACGATCATTGTTGAGAAAAGCACCACCTTTCACATAAGCAATCCCATAAGGATTCACCCATTCAGTGTTTAGATGGATAAGTTTCTGGGTAAAACCGACCCCAACATTAAATGCTTTAGGCTCACGATCCTCAGTTCTGTTTGTCGTATTATTCACTTGATCATGTGCATATACCCCATTTGCAAAGAATGCAAATGCCAACAAAGGGTAAACTTTGTTCATTCCTTCACCATCTTCCTTAATTATAGTTTTTGGTAGAGTCCTATTTTTATTTAATTTTGACTTTATCAGAATTATTAAAACTCTTGTACACAGCACTTTACAATTTTCATGTCTGCAAAGTCAAAGTTTAAACACAGGAATTGCTACAGCCAGTTTTCCATTATCAAATCCCGTACAGTTGCGCTAGAATACTCCACTTTGATTCCTTTCCCTCTGGTCTTAAGTCGATCGCATATGAAGCAGCACTTTCCTTTAAAAAATGCACAACAAGAAAAGCGCATCTATAGCAGTCGGGTCTGGATCTCTGTCGGTATTGTGATTTTCTTTATGCTGCTGCTGGTCAGCCGCTATGCTTATTTGCAAATTTTTAATTTTGAAACCTTCTCTACGGCTTCTGACCAGAACCGTATTCGTCTGCAGCCCTTAGCGCCAGCACGCGGTTATATTTATGATCGTAACGGTATTCTGCTTGCCGACAATTACCCAGTTTTTACAGCGACCTTAAGCCGCGCCGATGTTCAGGATATTGATGATACGCTGAAACGTCTTACACCGATTCTGGAATTAACCGAAGAAGATATTGAACGTTTTCAGGCACGAATCAAGACGGCGCGTAAAACTGAACGCGTGTCGATCAAGCTGAATCTGAATGAAAATGATATTGCCCGTTTTAGTGAGGTGAAATATCTATTTCCGGGCGTCAATATTGAAACGCAGATGACCCGTTACTATCCGCATGGTGAACTTTTCGCGCATGTGATTGGTTATGTCGGCCGTATTAATGACAAAGAACTCAAAGAAATTGATAAGGATCTCTATGCCGGGTCTAACCTGATCGGGAAAATAGGGGTAGAAAAATACTATGAAGATCTCTTACATGGTGTGCCAGGGAATGAGTCGGTAGAAGCTGATGCTTTCGGTAATGTCCTGCGCTACTTAGGCCGTAAAGAGCCGGTACGCGGTAATGATCTGTACTTATCACTAGATTATGGTCTACAAACCATTGCCACTGAACAACTGGCCGGTCGTCGTGGTGCTATTGTCGCGATTGACCCACGTACAGGTGAAATTCTGGCACTGGTTTCCAGTCCAAGTTTTAACCCTAATTTATTTGTCACTGGGATTAGTAGCAAAGATTATTCAGGTCTTCGTGACAGTTTAGATCAACCACTCTATAACCGTGCTGTTCAAGGGGCCTATCCTCCAGGTTCGACCATTAAACCGATGTTTGGCCTGGGTGGCCTTCATTATGGCCTGGTCGATTGGGATACAGCAATTTCCGATCCCGGCTATTTCACACTTCCGGGCGATTCGCATAAATTCCGCGACTGGAAAAAGTCAGGACACGGCGTAGTCAACTTGCATAAATCGCAAGTGGTCTCGTGCGATACCTTCTTCTACATTTTGTCGTTCCGTATGGGCATTGAAAAAATGAACACATGGATGCGCCAGTTTGGCTTTGGTGAAAAAACTGGTGTCGATCTGCCAAGTGAAAGCTCTGGTCTATACCCAAGTCCTGAATGGAAAATGCGTACCCGTAAATCCAAATGGTCACGTGGTGAAACCATTTCGGTGAGTATTGGTCAGGGTGCCTTTACCGCCACACCATTACAGCTCGCCATGGCAACTGCTATTACAGCAAATCAAGGCTCACATGTTACGCCTCACGTACTGCGTGAAAGTAAAGGTGCCAAACCTTTTACAGTACATAATGCCCCTAATGGTAAAATCGACTTTAATGGTCAACCAGATGACTGGATCAAAATGCGTGATGCGATGATCGATGTGGTTCAGTCAGGTACAGGTCGCGGAATCCGCACGCCGATGTATCAAATCGCAGGTAAAACCGGTACGGCACAGGTAAAAAGTATTGCCCAAGGTAAGCGCTATAATGAAGCCCTGCTGACTGAACGCCAGCTGGATCATGGTCTATTTGTTGGTTTTGCACCTGCTGAAGCCCCTGAAATTGCAGTAGTTGTTGTCTGGGAAAATGGCCGACATGGGGGTTCTGCTGCGCAACTGGCTAAACCGTTATTTGACTACTGGTTACTGTCTCGCGATAAAAATCCAATTCACCCTGCCGGCCATCAAATTAGTGGCGGTCTCATGACAGCAGGTATTAAACCGGGTGAATTGCCAAGTGGACCGAATCTGTTAAGTGCAGATCCGAATGCGAGCCCAACCCAAGAAGGCAGTCAGGCGACCCACGCACAGCCAAACAATCCACAACCTGCAACTTCTCGCTCTGCTCCTGCAGCCAATGACGATCAGGAATAATTCATGAAAAATCAACTTAGAATTATTGGTGGTGACTGGAAACGCCGTCAATTGGCTTTTGCCAGTATTGAAGGATTACGTCCTACACCTGACCGTGTGCGTGAAACTTTGTTTAACTGGCTGATGTGGGATGTCCAGAATGCCTGTGTCTTGGATCTGTGTACCGGTTCAGGTGCTTTATCTTTTGAAGCATTATCACGTGGTGCAGCTTCAGTGGTGATGATTGAGCCGGATCGTACTCAGGCACAATTCCTCACACAAAATCTGGAATTACTCAAAGTCACCAAAGCACGTGCGCAACTTAAAATTGCGACAGCACAACAAGCATTAACCAGCCTGAAACAGCAGTTTGATCTGGTCTTTCTAGACCCTCCTTATAGTCTGGATCTATGGGAAACTCTGGCTGCTCAAGCTGATCCACTGATCAAAGAAGATGGTTTTATCTATGTAGAAGCCGATCGTGAACTGAGTACATTGAAGTTACCAAGTTCATGGCGTTTAGTTAAAAATACCAAAGCCGGTACAGTACGCGCAGGGCTGTATCAGAAAAAAGCGGCTTAAGACCTACTTATATTCAATACCCAAATAAAAAAGGACTCCTTAAAGGGATCCTTTTTATAAATGGAAGGTAACGATTAACGATTACGACGCCAGTCCCGATCGCCTCTATCACGTTTCCAGTCACGATGATCTTTATGTTTTTTCCAGTCCTTATCACCACGATCCCGATCATAATGTCCATTACGATCATGATGTCCGCGATAACCTTCATCCCAAGGATCAACCACACAGCCTGTTAGCGCTACTGCCAATACAGATGACAGTAATATCATTTTTTTCATGTTCATCACCTCTATACCGCACTCACTTAGTATCAAGTGATTTCATGAAGAGTACGCGGAGCCATTGTTGCACTCTTGTATGATTTTGTTCATTTTCCATACTTAATTAAAGGATTTGTCTCGGATTTAATAAAAATCATTTATGCATATTTACACTTAGATTCGCATAAATACAGCTAAGGATCTACTTGGTTTTTCTAGCCATATTTTGAATACTACAAACTTTTCCAATACCCTGATTTTTATGACTTGGCTACTCTTTATTCTTGGTGCAATTATCGCAGGATTTGTACAGGGACTTACCGGTTTTGCTTTTGCATTAATTGCCATGTCATTCTGGGTATGGGGATTGAGTCCTCAACTTGCTGCGCCTTTATTGGTTTTTGCCTCGGTGTGGAGTCACCTCATTTCATTATCCAATGAGCCTAGGCTTCCTCATCTGCACCGAACCTTATATCTACCTTATTTAATTGCTGGTCTGATCGGTGTCCCACTCGGCACCTGGTTACTGAATATCGTTGAAGCGAGTACTTTTCGTATTTTGCTTGGTATATTTCTCGTGATCTGGTGTCCACTGATGTTGCTTAATCCACAGATTAAATTGATTCAACATTCAGGTAAAACTGCGGATGCAGGGATTG
Organism: Acinetobacter sp. UBA3025; assembly: GCF_002367915.1. Lineage (NCBI taxonomy): Bacteria > Pseudomonadati > Pseudomonadota > Gammaproteobacteria > Moraxellales > Moraxellaceae > Acinetobacter > Acinetobacter sp. UBA3025. Next base: position 1,933 of record NZ_DFDO01000060.1, on the reverse strand, counting down.
GTTTGGTTGGCGGCATCTTAGGAGGTTTAGGGGGATTCTGTGGTTCTGTACCCTCTGCGTGGTTAGTGCTAAAGCAACTACCGAAAGAACAGCAGCGCTATATATTGCGTCATTTTAATTTTGCCATACAGGTGTTTACCTTGGCCGCCTATTTACTGCAAGGCACCTTAAATCAGACTCACCTTCCCTATATGGCGGTACTCATTCTAGCTGTAAGTATTCCCGCTATTTTAGGCGCATGTCTGTTTCATCGAATTTCAGAATTACGTTTTAAACAGATTGTCTTAAGCTTGCTCTTCAGCTCGGGCTGCTTTCTCCTGATCAAGGAAGGCATTGACTCATTTGCGCGATAGAGCAGCTCTAAAACCTTACATCACTTTGCTTTCAGCCCTATTGCTGTTATGTTAGCCCGAATGATTCTCAGGCGGATATAAGCAATGCAAATTCGTGATCAAATTGTCCTTGTGACTGGTGGTGCTCGTGGATTGGGACTAGCCATTACCCAGCTCCTGATTCAGGAAGGTGCACGTGTGGTAGTAAATTACCATAGCAGCAAAACCCAAGCTGAAGCTTTGCAAAATCAGTATCCTGATCAGGTCTTTGCCTGTCAGGCAGATGTAACACAAGCTGATCAAGTACAAGCTTTATTCACTGCCAGCAAGGCCCATTTTGGAGAAGCCATCCATTCCGTCATTAATAATGCGCTGGTGCAGTTTGAGTTTAATGGTGATGAGCGACCTAAAGTTGAAGATCTGACCTGGGAAAGCATGGCCCGTCAGTTTAGTGGAGCAGTTCAAGCCTGTTTAAATACGACGCAAGCTGCATTAGAAGATATGAAACAGGCACATTTTGGTCGTATCGTGAATATTGGGACTAACCTGGTTCAAAACCCTGTCGTTCCTTATCATGATTATACGACTGGGAAAGCGGCGCTATTGGCCTTTACCCGAACTACTGCGCAAGACCTGGGTCAGTATGGGATTAACGTGAACATGCTTTCAGGCGGATTACTGCAAACTACAGATGCAAGTAAAGCAACGCCTGACTTTGTCTTTGACCTGATTGCTCAATCCACTCCTTTACGTCGCGTGATTACACCTGAAGAATTTGCGTCTGCTATTCTGATGTTCCTGTCACCTTATTCACGTGCAGTGACAGGTCAAAACCTGATTGTCGATGGCGGACTGGTTAAAGGTTAAAGATCGCCAAGGAAGAATGAGATTCTGAATTTTATTCTTCTATTTTTTGACCAGTTGTTGAATAAAACTACTTTTGCATAGCGCATTTACTTCTACAATAGTGCGCTCCCCATCAAAGTTCATCTATTTTCTATGAAACTCCTAACGGCATTGCTCAGTAGCATGTTACTGGCAGGTTGTATGTCCAATGATCTTAAAAAGTCAGAACAGCTTCTGCGAAACTTCAATTGTGCCAAGATTGATACAGCGCAAATGCCACACAGTAGTATGACGGATTATTATCAACACATGCTATACAGCAGCAAAACCAAGGTCGAATCTTATATTGAGCAATATCATCAAGGAGAAGAGCTTTTTGACCTGCCTTTATATGAAGTGGTAGAACAGCAATACAATCTTTATAAAGATGCCTGCCAGAATCTGGGGGGAATTTTATCTGAAGAGAATCAAAATTAAATTCGGTATTTATATATCGTACAGAAAAGCAGAGTCCATCCCTCTGCTTTTATTTTTCCTGAAATTAAAAATAGCGTTGATCAATACTGAATTTTTCAGGAAATTTAGGTTCAATATTGGCATAGAACGTCATGATCTCAGCCATATCCTGTTCATAATTTCCTGTTGGATAAATGATTTTACCTACGCCCGCTTCTTTTTTTGCATAATCCATATAAGCCAGCGCAATTGGCACACCCGCATTGATCGCCACATGATAAAAACCAGTTTTCCATTGT
>NZ_DFDO01000304.1:0-4862 GCF_002367915.1 Acinetobacter sp. UBA3025 | reverse complement strand
TATGCAGTCAATCACACTTTTATATTAAGTCGATGATTAACAATCATATTGACCGATAAAATAGAAATAAGTCACTTATTCAAATTTCTAGTTAATCTTAATCTTTGACCAGATCTATTACTTAGCTTAGCTAGGCTATTCAAGCCAGATATATAGTAAGAAATTAAGCCAAACTTTTCTTTAGGCAATAAAAAAAGCCCACATTGCTGTGGGCTCTTCCCCTTTATCATTTTGCGCTGATTCAGGATTGTTGACGAAATGTACAGCGGTCAAACAATAGCCAATTCATGACAAATATAAATATATATAAATTAAATATCTATCCATCCATAAAAAGTCTGAATTGTGATCTTTGGAGTCAATAATTTCCTAGTTGAGCTTAATGAAGCTTTATTTTAGGCAACAAAAAAGCCCATCTTTCGATGAACTTATACAAAATAGCACCTAGCAATGAGTGTGTTATCAGATCATCTTATCAATCTAATCCACATGACTGGTTGCCTATATAAGTCTTCCTTATTCCACTTATTGATCTGAATACTCTTTAATAAGATTACTTTTCCAAATTATCGACTCCATCTCGGTGCATAATATTGATCGCTATCATCCTGCTATTCACCTTGATCTCTACTCCAAATCTTTAAACTTTTAAACGAAATGAGTGATCTAAAAATCAGCAAAACTTTCCTTGATCATGGAAAATAATAATATTGCGCAAACCGTGAACAATAGCCCGATCAAAGCAAATAAAGGATCCTGATAAATAAGACCTAAAACCATTAGAGAAACAGCAAGGATGACAAGGAAAATAATGCCGCATATTTTAAAGAGATACATATCCACAACCTAAAGCAAAAGCTATGCTTTCAAGAAGCAATTTTTGCTCCTTTTTTAAATAATTTTTATGTTTATTATCTATATAAATTGATCAATATTCTATTTATTGGTACGAAGCTAGTATATGAAATACCGATATACTCAGTAATCATATTTCGAACAAAATTCAGAAATTTAGACATTAAAAAGCCACCCTAAAGAGTGGCTCAATGATTAAATGTTTTTATTGATATTCGATTATAGCGGTCACTATTTTCAAATAAGAATTTTAATAAATATTCTTTCTTTACCCGAAATAATCTCGACATGCATTCCTCCATGAAAGGTCAAAATATTCCTGATCTATCTGCCGTCTTTCAATCAGTACAATATTTTTATTCACTAAAATAAACCTCCGATGCTTCATTTCATTCGTAGATTTATCTCTGAAACTAACCTCACCACATTCTCCCTCTTGTTGATGAAATTGAACCAGATCTGAATTCGGTAAAGCATTCCTTACCATCTCCCTAAATTTTTTTAAATCCTCATCCTGTAGGATCTTAGAGTCAGCTTCTTGCTGGGTATTTGGTTGACTACACCCCAGAAGTATTAAAGCTACAAGAGGCAAGATAATTAGTTTTTTCATAAGCTGTTCTCCTGAGAAAGAGGATCACATTATTTTTAAAGTATGGCCATTATTAAAATGAATAGTTTTGTAAACCATTCAACTTTATCAATAAATTTAATCAGGAAAATCTAGAACAGATGAAAAGGAATAGTAGCTAAAAAAGCTTGCTGTTTCTCTGAAAATAGCAAAGTTCTGAAAATTATATAAGACTTGTCAGAGATGACTCTACTGAGAAAATGAGAGACCTCACAACCTTCTCTTGCTAGTAGTGAGGTCCTTTAAAGAGATTATTCAACAGGATTTGCTGCTTGACTGTCTACCTGTTCATTCTGAGGAGCAGGATTGTTTGAACCGTCCTTTTTGTATTTCATTTTCTTATAACAATAACCTGCAAGTACACCTGCACCAATTAACGTTAATAACTTCATCTTTCACCTCATGCTCATAAATGCAAGCCTATATAACTAACATCTATATTTGTAGCTTTCCAAAGCCATTTGGAGTGTTTTTTTAAATAAAAAGTTAAATTATGTATATCTGTATACATTAAATAAAATTTTAATCTTTTCATAATATTAAATTTACTTAAGATATTATTGAGTTAAATATTTTTAGGCTCTAAATATATACTTATAAAATAAAAAATCCTGCTTGCTGATTAAAATCCAACTTACGATATTCAAATTGTTTTGCACCTATCTCTCTTATATTTTAATTCTCATGATAGATCATCATGAGAGCGTTCGCCCATGTGTTCAAACTATGAATTTCCCTCAAAAAGCCGTCTCTCTTTATTAGACATTCATGAAGAGCAACTTGAACTGGATATGAAAACGCATGTATATCCTTTGGCTCCCGCTCCCATCATTATGCGCGGTGCTGACGAGTTTGAACTGGATATCGCACGTTTCGGACTTATCCCTTTCTGGGCCAAAGAATTAAAATTTGGTCGGCATACTTATAATACCCGGACTGAAACGGTTGCCTCAAAAGCAAGTTTTCGGCATGCCTGGAAAAATAATCAGTTTGCCTTGGTGCCTGTAGATACGTTCTATGAACCCAAATACATTGATGGCAAATCTCATTGGTATGCAATATCTCGTGAAGACGGCGATCCTTTTACTGTTGCAGCCATTTATGATGATGCAATCATTGAGGGTGAAAAAGTTCGGTCTTTTTCGATGCTCACGATTAATGCAAATCAGCATCCTTTTATGAAACAATTCCATAATCCGAATGATGAAAAACGCTCGATTATTGTGATACCGAAAGAGTCAAGACAGGACTGGCTGCACTGCAATCATGAGGAAGCAAGTGAGTTTTTCTTCGAAATGCGGGATGAATTTATTGCAAAGCTACGAGATTCCCGTTTGTCGGAAAACTGAAATATAAAAGCAATTTAATTATTAGTATCTGATTTTAAAGCATTTAATTTATTTGTATAAAAACAAAGCAATCATTACAATCTTGATTAATGTAACAACAATCAAGAAGTAGCAGATTTATGATAAATTCGCATGGGGGCTTTAGAATTGGTGCAGGCAGAAAGAAAGCTGAAGAAACCAAAGTAATTCGTGTACCTGAATCTAAAGTTCTGGATATCAAAGCATACTTAAAATTACTTAAAAAAGAAAATGAAATCAGTGATATTCGCCAGTTTGATCCTGTTACTCAAATGGAAATTCCTCTGGTCACTGAACGCGTTCAGGCTGGTTTTCCCTCACCCGCACAAGACTATATTGATAAAAAACTCGACCTGAATGAATTCCTGATCAATAACGCTAATGCTACTTTTATTGTTCGTGCCAATTCACTGTCAATGTTGAATGCAGGCATTGATATCAATGACGCCTTGATTGTGGATCGTAGCATTGAAGCACAACACCGAGATATTGTGATTGCCTGTGTAGATAATGAATTTACTGTCAAACGGCTGATTATCGATGTAAAGGGTTGCTGGCTAAAAGCCGAGAATGACGATTATCCCGATATTCATCCTGTAGAAGGTCAGCAATTTGAAATCTGGGGTGTGGTCACCAACGTCATTAAAAAATTCAGATGAAATATCAGCAAGAAATCTATGCGCTGATTGATGTCAATAATTGCTATGTCAGTTGTGAGCGCCTATTTAATCCGAAACTGAATCATGTACCTGTGATCGTGCTGTCAAATAACGACGGCTGTGTAGTTTCACGTTCGCAGGAAGCAAAAGACCTCGGTATTACAATGGCTGTTCCACTCTTCCGGATCCGCGATATCGTCGAGCAGCATCAAATCCAAGTGCTATCCAGCAACTATGCCCTATATGCGGAAATGTCCAAACGCTTTCATTCCATTCTGTCTGAATATGTAGCACCTGGTGAACAGGAGGTTTATTCCATAGATGAATGCTTTTTGAAAATTACAGCTTATGCAAAAAATCATGATTTAACAGAATATGGTCAGGATATGCGACGGCGTATTTTGCAATGGATTGGCTTACCCGTTTGTGTCGGCATTGGCCGTTCCAAAACCGAAGCTAAATTAGCCAACTATATGGCCAAGAAAGCCAAACGCTTTAATGGGGTTTGCGATCTTTCTTCTATGCATCCACAACATAGAGATTACTTCTGGAGCTTGATTGATGTTGCTGAAGTCTGGGGGGTTGGGCGCCAGCAGAGTAAAAAGTTAAAGAACTTAGGTATACATACTGTTCTTGATTTAGCTCAGACCAATTGTCATCGAATCGGAAAATTATTTTCAATTGTTATGCAAAGAACTGTGATGGAATTACAGGGAATTTCCTGTATTGAACTGGAACAGGCATTCCAGCCCAAGAAGCAGATTATTTCTTCACGTTCATTTGGTTCCCGAGTAACAGATCTTGAAGCTTTAACGGAGGCTATGAGTGATTACCTGCAAAATGCTGTCAAACGCTTGAGAGAGGATCAATCCTTATGCGGTTGCATCATTGCTTTCGCTCAATCCAATCCTTTTGACAAGAACAGATCCTTTTATCATAAATCTATCAATATCGCTCTTCCTGAACCTACTGATTCTGCTGTTGTAATGAACCGGGCATTGATGCAACAGATGCATGAATTGTTTTCAGAAGGTGTCGAGTTTAAAAAATGCGGGGTTATTTTGACGGCGCTTGAACCTAAATCGGCCCATGTCTATGACTTGCTCTCTGATCATGCTCAGATCGAGAAAAATGAGAAACTTCAGAAAACGCTAGAAAAAGTAAAGGAAAGATTTGGCGATCAAAAGCTGGCGATTGGAGCAGCTAAAATGCCTGACCGGACTTGGACTATGTCTCAACAGCACCTAAGTCAGAATTATTTTAGTTGGGATGGATTATTGAAGATTGATCATTAATTTCATCTTCCGAGTAAAGTGAAGCAGAAATTTTCCGAGATGTCTTGTCCTGAAATAG
>NZ_DFDO01000296.1:30638-31734 GCF_002367915.1 Acinetobacter sp. UBA3025 | reverse complement strand
CGCTCTTCCGATCTTTGTTTTATTCAATTATTTAGCGGTTTTTCAATAAATCTATACATTAAAAAGCTAGCGATTAGAGTGACAATAAATATAAAAAAGGAAAACAGCATTAAGTCCATATTCAATGAAAATATTTTTCTTATATAATTTAAAACCTGTATTTCCAAAACATGCAGCAAGTAAAAAGAAAAACTGATTTCCCCTGCTAACACCATGTATTTATTTGACAAAAACTGGGTAATTATACTTTTTTTCTGAATAACATGAGACAGTGCAAAAATTAAAATAATTGCTGCCATAGGCACCCAATAGTAAATTGAATACCTGTAACTTATATCTATTTTATTATGAAATACAAAGAATAAAATAAAAAGTAAAATAGCCCCTAATTCAAATATAACTACAGGTTGCTTAATTTTGGAATAGCCCACTTTTACTTTTTCAAAAATATCAAACAGGATAATACCCAACAAAAAGTCAGAAAAACGCACATATGGTGAAATATATAACCAATAGTGATCCTGATTTTTATCAAGCTGAATATTTAGAATCAAAATACCTATAAGATAGAATATAAAAATATAACTTCTGATTTTTTCAGAAATCAAAAATGCAAATGGAAACAGCAGGTAGAAGAACATTTCATCCGAGATGCTCCAGGAAGGAGAATTCAATGAGAAATGGATCTCTTCTGAAGTAAAAAAGCTTTGTATCAGAAAAACATGCTGTATTAAATATTCCCAACCCTTGCCAGACTGAGCAAAAGTTAATAAAAATACCAGTGCTGTTGTGGCAATATGTACGGGATATATTCTGGCTAAACGAGAAATATAAAATTCTCTTTTCGAAATATTTCCGATTAAAAACTTTTCTTTATAATTGTAGGCTAAGATAAATCCACTCAAAATGAAGAAAAAGCTGACCCCTAAAAAGCCTTCGTCAAAAATACTATTAAAAATATTGGCATAGTCTGTTTCTTTTAGAAAAGCCAAATGACTCAGAAAAACAAAAAGTGCGAAAAACATACGCAATGATGTAAGCGGCTTAATCACGTCATATATCTCCTTAATATTTATTATTATTTTTTTAATTCTAC
>NZ_DFDO01000296.1:4811-30485 GCF_002367915.1 Acinetobacter sp. UBA3025 | reverse complement strand
TTATTATTTTTTTAATTCTATCTTCTGAAGCTTCTTCTTTTGCAAGGCCTTCATTCTAATGAATTAACTTTAATTTTATTATTTAGTGATCTGCTCAATCAAAGTCTGATCTACTTCTTTTAGAAACTGGTCGTAATTACGAATGTAATCACTTTCATCATAGTAATCACTTGCCAGTACCAATAGGATGCAATCTTGTGAAAAATCATGCATCTCATGCCAAACCATAGGTGGGATTAATAATCCTTTATTAGATTGAGCGATTAAAACTTCCTGTTTTTCCTTGCCATTATCCATCAGCATTTTACAGCTCCCTTGAATTCCAAAAGCAATCTGTCGAAGTTGCTTGTGTGCATGGAATCCGCGTGGAACATCAGGTTGAGCACCAGCAATATAATAAAACCGCTGTATACTGAAGGGTATATTCCGATAGGCTTCTGCGACGACCAGACTACCGCGGTGATCTCCCAAGTTAGGTAACTCAATCCACTCAATTAAATTCATGCTCATTACCCCACCAAAGAAATCAGATATTGACCGTAGCCATTCTTATGCATGGTGTGGCCAATCGCTAAAACTTGCTCTTTACTCAACCAGCCATTGTTTAAAGCGATTTCTTCTAGACAAGCAACTTTATAACCTTGACGTCTTTCGAGGGTTTCAACAAATTGAGCTGCTTCAAGCAAACTACCCTGGGTACCTGTATCTAACCAGGCAAATCCACGTCCCAGCAGTTCAACATTTAGGTCACCGCGTTCCAGATAGGCCTGGTTAATTGAGGTAATTTCCAGCTCACCCCGTTCAGAGGGTTTGACCTGTTTGGCTATCTGGATAACATCATTGTCATAAAAATATAAACCCGTCACCGCAAAGTTAGATTTTGGATTTTGGGGCTTTTCTTCGATTGAGATTACCCGTTGCTGTTCATCGAACTCCACGACACCAAAGCGTTCAGGATCTTTCACCTGATAGCCAAATACTGTTGCACCTTTTTGTCGTGCTGCCGCCTGACGTAACATCGGAGTAAAACCTTGGCCATAAAAAATATTATCGCCCAGTACCAGACATACATTGCTTTGACCGATAAATTTTTCACCCAGGATAAAGGCTTGTGCCAGACCATCAGGACGAGGCTGGATCGCATAACTCAGCTCCATGCCAAATTGCGAACCATCCCCTAATAAGCGCTTAAACCCCTCAATATCTTCTGGTGTACTAATCACTAGGACTTCACGAATACCGGCCAACATTAATACAGATAAGGGGTAATAAACCATTGGTTTGTCATAAATTGGAAGTAACTGCTTCGAAATTCCTTTGGTAATAGGATGCAAACGTGTGCCTGAGCCACCTGCCAAGATAATCCCTTTTGTTGTTCTTAACATTATACTGCCTCCCCTAAACGTTCACGCTGATAAGAACCATCCTGAACACGCTGACACCATTCCAGATTATTCAGATACCATTGCACCGTTTTCCGGATACCTGTTTCAAAGGACTCTTGGGGCTTCCAACCTAATTCGCGTTCGATTTTTGAAGCATCAATCGCATAACGTAAATCATGTCCTGGCCGATCGTTAACAAAAGTGATGAGGCTTGCATAAGTTTTTCCCTCCGGACGGGGTTTGAGCTCATCCAGAATTTTGCAAATGGTTTTAACTACCTCGATATTCTGTTTTTCATTATGCCCCCCGATATTGTAGTTTTCCCCCACGATGCCTTCGGTGGCAACCTGATATAAAGCACGCGCATGATCTTCTACGAAAAGCCAGTCCCGGATCTGTTGACCATTGCCATAAACCGGCAATGGCTTACCATCCAAGGCATTTAAGATCATCAAAGGAATTAACTTTTCAGGAAAGTGATAAGGACCATAATTATTTGAACAGTTCGTGACTACGACTGGCAAACCATAGGTTCTATGCCAGGCCCGAACCAAATGATCCGAACTGGCTTTACTCGCTGAATAAGGTGAGCTTGGTAAATAAGGCGTAGTTTCAGTAAATAAGTCTGTTGTACCTTCTAAGTCTCCATATACTTCATCCGTTGAAATATGATGGAACTTGAATCTAGACTTTTTAATCGTAGATAGGTTTTGCCAATACTTTCGAGCTACTTCTAGTAAGGTGTAAGTTCCCACAATGTTTGTATTTATAAATTCTGCCGGACCATCAATCGAACGATCCACATGAGATTCTGCAGCCAGATGCATGACAATATCTGGCTGAAACTCTAAAAATAATCGGGTTAAAGATATATGGTCGCAAATATCAGTTTGCGTAAATTGATAACGGGGATGATCCGATACAGAAATAAGTGACTCCAGATTACCTGCATAAGTTAACTTATCAACATTTAATACATGATGTTCAGTCTCGTTGATAAGATGCCGAATGACGGCAGATCCAATAAAACCGGCCCCACCGGTTACCAATATATTCATCACCATTTTGATTATCCTTTAATATTTTTTATTTTACTTTTCACAAATTATTTTTAATGTATCAATGCCATCTAGGCATATCTGTTTTTATTGATTTGTCTATAAGATATATTAATTTTATTACACAAACCACCCATAGAACAGCTAATCATCAAATGTAGTTACATTTTACAAATCCGGATAATTTTTTTTAAACTTAATCCATCTTATATAGGCTTTTAGTTTTCAGATAATTTTCCACTAATATTAATTTAACAATCACCTAAACTAATTAAATATTATTTTAATTAACAACAGATTATTTTGATTAATATAAAAATAAAGTATCTTAAAATTCCTCAAAATATAATTGAATATTAAGAAAAATCAATGATCTAAAAAACCTCTAGATTAGATAAAAATTATATGAAAATACTTTTCTATATTAATTTCAGGACTTAATCCCTTCTATCATTGATAGAATAGTACTTATTTAAAAAATAACAATTGGAAACAATTAATATTCTTATGTCATCTTAAGCAATTCACTATATCTCTACAGCTTATTTAATCACGGTTTTACGTCTATTTTCGTCAATCTTACAGTTAAATTTCAGCTCAGACTTATTAAATTGACTTAAGAATAGCTATAGACAAGGCATGTGATCTATTATATTTTTTAGACGTTAATCACATAAACCGAATTCAAAAAAATTAATAATTATTAATAAATACCAATTCTGAACATATAAAAATAAAGGGGTTTCAAGTGAACTATAGACACCTTTTAGGTACTTTTACCTTAAGCCTATCTCTGGTTGGATGTGCAGCAACATCTGGCTTTCAAACGTATGATTTACCGACAGAAGGAATCTATCAAACTGAACTGGGAACTCCAGTCAATCTGGTGAAACTGACTCAGGATACATTACCTGTAGTACAGTCTGCGCAAACGCATAATCTCAGTCATTATGCTCCACTATTTCAGACTGAGGTGCAGGATTACCGCTTAAATCCAGGAGATATTTTATCTTTCCAGTTATGGGCTTATCCTGAAATTAGTGCCGTTCCTACAGCAAGCGACAATAACAATGGTTATCAGATTGACCGGAATGGTTATATCCAGTTTCCATTCATCAATCGTTATAAAGCAGCCGGAAAAACCCTTCCACAAGTGAATCAGGAAGTGCGACGTTTGTTGATTCCTTATTTGAATAACCCGGATGTGGTCGTGAGAGTAATTTCCTATCAGGGACAGCGTTATTCAGTAGTAGGTAACGTGAAATCAGCTGGACAATTTTATCTGACTGATCAGCCGGTAAGTGTGTATACGGCGCTGGGCCTGGCTGGCGGGATTAATGAGCAAGGTGATTCCACTTCAATCCAGCTCGTACGCCAAGGTGTGACCTATGATCTGAACACGATTGCTTTGGAAAAAGCGGGGTATTCCTTACATAAGCTACTGATTCAACCCAATGACACCCTGTATATCAGTCCTCGGGAAAACCAGAAAATCTATGTCATGGGTGAAGCCGGCACCAATAAACCATTACCCATTCGTGACCAGGGCATGACACTTGCCGATGTACTGGGTGAAAGCGAAGGGATTAATCCATATTCTGCCAATCCGAGTCGAATTTATGTCTTGCGTGGCAATTCTGACAACAAGATGACTGAAATCTATCACTTAAGTTTAAAAAATCTGGGAGATTTTGGTCTGGCTAAACAGTTCAAGATGAATAGTAACGATATTGTCTATGTTGATGCTACCGGTCTGACACGCTGGGAACGCGTAGTGAGCCAGATTCTTCCATTTTCATATGTCGCTGGCTCAGCTATACGATAGGTGAAAGTATGAAAATTAAAAATCTTTTAGCAATCTGTTTTGGACATGTTAATCATCAATTAGTGAATAAACATTTATTTATAAGATCTATCCGTACTTTCAGATTAAATCTATAAGGCTGGATCAACTAAATAATGACTGTTAGTACTAATAAAAACACTATTTTTAATTCCTCCATGGACTTCACCTGTAACTCCATGGTGCCCGAAAACCAGATATGAAACAGATTAGATGAAAGACAACATTATTCTGATCAGAATCAGAATGTCTGGTCTTTAGCGGACTCGACATACCCAGAGAGGATAAAAAACAGAATATTGAGGATCCTTTCTCGCAGGAAGCAGCAAGTCATTGATGCATTTTTTTTGAGTTAATTCAAAATGGCATCAGCGACTGGAAAAATCACTTTTAAACTTTTAGATAGTAAAATTATGAACAAAAATAACAATACCGATAATATGATTGACCTAAAAGGGGTGTTCTTTTCCCTGCTCGCGCAATGGAAGCTCATCCTGCTATGTGGTTTGCTCAGCCTGATTGTAGTGCTGCTTTACATACGTACCGCAGCAATTAACTATAAGGTTGATGCAATCGTCCAGGTCGAAGAAAGTAGAGGCTCATCAGCTGCTTTACTTGGCAGTCTGTCCAGCATTGTGAGTCAGATGTCTTCATCCAATGCCGAGATTGAGGTTTTAAAATCACGTACGATTCTCGAATCCGTAATTGACCGTTTAAATCTGGATCTGCATATTGCCAGCACTGAAGACTCTTTTATTAACCGTTTGATTCAAGGCAGAACTTCTCAAACTGAATATCAGACCGAAACCGTACGCTTTAAGGATGGTCAAAAAAGTTTTGATATCCGTCAGTTTGACGTTCCTGTAGCCTATCTGGATAAAAATCTGCTGCTGAAATTTCAACAACAGAGCTTTAGCTTAATCAATCCACTGACTGAAGAAATCGTCTTTCAAGGCGCACTAAACCAGCCGGTTGAGGCTAAAGCTGCACAGGGCGACTGGAAAATTACCATCTTTACTCAAGATAATCTTGATAACAGTTATCAGGTGAAAAAGCTCTCATTGCCTGCAGCGATCGATTCTATTCTTGCCAATTATACGATTACAGAAAAAGGTGATCTGAGCGGCGTTTTGCAACTTCGCTATCAGGGTCAAGATAAACAGCACATCACTAAAGTCCTGAATACGATTTTAGCAGTTTACAGCCAGCATAATATTACACGCCGTTCGACAGACACTGCACGAACACTGGCTTTCCTGGATGAACAATTGCCGGATTTAAGAAAACAGCTTGATGATGCAGAGTTTGCCTTCAATCGCTTCCGCCAAAAATATAATACTGTTGATATCACCAGAGAATCGGAATTATATTTAAATCAGAGCGTGAATTTAGAATCACAAAGAGCCCTACTTGAACAGCGACAGGCGGAAATAGGTGCCAAGTATGCAGCTGCCCATCCAGCCATGCGTGAAATTACGGCCCAACTTCGCGTAGTGAATGGCAAGATTCGTGAATTGAATTCAACACTTAAAAATATTCCAGAGATTCAACGCCAATATTTACAACTGTCTCGTGACGTTGAAGTGAAACAGCAACTGTACACCAATCTGGTAAATTCTTATCAGCAACTGCGTGTTGCTAAAGCAGGTGAAAGCGGTAATGTTCATATTATTGATACCGCACTTGAACCAGTTGACCAGATTCAACAGAAACAGCCTCTGATTTTATTTTTAACCTTCTGTTTCGGTATTTTTCTGGGCATCTTGGTGGCGTTGTTGCGTAACATGCTACGTTCTGGTGTGAAAGATAGCAGTCAGATCGAATATCAGTTAGACCTGCCAGTCTATGCCAATATCGCTCATTCGACTGTTCAGAAACCTGGCCTGAAATTACTGAAAAAGAAAAAAATGCCTTTCTTATTGGCATTGAAACACAGTGATGATATGGCAGTTGAAAGCTTGAGAAGCATTCGTACAGCGAGCCACTTTGCTCTGACTCAGGCCAAAAACAATATCATGATGATTTCAGGTCCAGCACCAAAAGTTGGAAAATCTTTTGTTGCCAGCAATCTGGCGGTCATCATGGCAGAGAAAAATAAGCGTGTACTGATCATTGATGCAGACCTGCGCCGTGGTCATATACACAAATATTTTAATCTGGATAACCAGTATGGATTAACTGAATATCTGAATGAACACGTGTCTTTGGATAAAGTGGTACAAACCACCAATGTGCCGAACTTAAATGTCATCAGCTGTGGTGAAAATGCAACTAATCCAGCCGAGCTTCTGAATTCAGAACGCTTCCAGGAATTGTTACAAAAACTGATTCCACACTATGACCATATTATTATTGATACTCCACCGGTACTGGCTGTTACGGATGCGATCATTGTATCCCGATATGTCGGACTCAATCTGGTTGTGGCACGCTATGCAAAAACCCAGATGAAGGAACTGGCACTTACAGTAAACCGCTTTAAACAGGCTGGCAGTACTGTCAATGGTCTGATCCTGAATGATATCCAGCGTTCAGCAGGTGGCAGCTATAGCTATGATTATACGTATAGTTATAAGCCGAAAGCCAAAACCAGCTAATCTGATGGCTCCTAAAAAACCAGCAATCGTTGCTGGTTTTTTCTTTTTTTAAGCTATACCAAACACAGGTATTCACTTGCTAAAAAACCACCCGTTCTACAAGATTTCTTAAAATTTTCTGCTAAGATGGACTGAACCTCAACGATAACATTAGATTGGACAAATACATGAGTAAGGCCTTACCGATTGCCGTCGCTGTTCTTTTAGGCGGTGCCGCGCTAGTACCTGTTTACTATGCAACTCAAAACCCTGCTACTCAAACTACAAAAGCATCTAAAGATGCCTCTGCTGTCTCTAAAATCAGCTATGCACTCGGTTATGAAGTGGCGCATCAGACTCCTCCTGAGCTAGATATCAACAGTTTTGTGACTGGTGTACGTGAAGGACATGCGCGTTCTGCACCTGCCTATACGGAAGAAGAATTACAGGCAGCTTATGAGCAGTTCCAGAAAGAAATGCAGCAAAAGCAGCTTGATAGCGCAAAACAGGCTCAAGCTTCAAGTGATACTTTCCTGACTGAAAATGCGAAAAAAGCAGGCATTAAAACAACTGCCTCGGGCTTACAGTACCAAGTCACCAAAGAAGGTACAGGTAAACAGCCAAAAGCTTCTTCAATTGTGAAAGTACATTACACCGGTAAACTGGTAGATGGCACTGTATTTGACAGTTCAGTAGAACGTGGTGAACCGATCGAGTTTCCATTGAATCAGGTCATTCCAGGCTGGACTGAAGGTCTGCAGCTGATGAAAGAAGGCGGTAAGGCAACTCTATATATTCCGTCAAATCTGGGTTATGGTGAACAGGGCGTTCCTGGTACGATTCCTCCGCATAGCACTTTGATTTTTGATGTGGAATTAATCGAAGTAAAATAATACAAATAGGGAGAGCGACCAGCTCTCCTTTATTTTTGAGAATTGATAATGAAAATACAAATCAGTTTAATGGTTTTGCTGCTCAGTTCAGGCAGCCTTTTTGCTAAAGAGATCAATAATACAAATAGTGAAGCTGAGAAGATTGGCTACAGCTTTGGTTATCTGATGGGTCGCAGTAATGCTGACACTTTAAAGGATCTTGATTTAGATGCATTTAGCCAGGGCTTAAAGACAGCCGCTGCTGGACAAAAATCCAGTTTAAGCGATGAAGAAATGACCCAAGTGCTGACTCAGTATAAACGTCAAAGTGATGCCAAAGAACTGATTGTGCTTAAACAGAAAGCTGAAGAAAATGCCAAAGCTGGTAAAGCATTCTTGCAGGAAAATGCCAAAAAGCCCGGCGTTAAAACCACCAAATCTGGTCTGCAATACCTGGTGCTGAAAGAAGGTAAAGGGAAATCACCAAGCGCTAACAGTAATGTCCGTGTCCATTATGAAGGTCGCCTGATTGATGGTACCGTTTTTGACAGTTCGATTGCCCGCCAGCAGCCAGTCGATTTCCGTACCACCCAAGTGATTACTGGCTGGACAGAAGGCTTACAGCTCATGAAAGTCGGTGCCAAGTACCGCTTCTTTATCCCTGCTGATCTTGCCTATGGACAGATTGGTTCGGGAGATATCATTGAACCAAATAGTACCCTGATTTTTGATATCGAATTACTGGAAATTATTAAATAAAAATTCCTTTAATTGTAAAAATTAAAAAGAGAGGCAAATAATTTGCCTCTCTTTTTTTGTACTGATGAGAAACGAATTAGTTGGCGGTTTTCATGTATATTCATAGCAGTTTTGCTATTTTATAGTTTAATCAAAATATTCAACAACAATAGAGGACTTCAGCATGGCAGCAATCAAGACCCGCGAAATTCAATATACTGCTCAGGATGGCAGCACTTTGATTGGTTATTTTGCCGCACCGGAAACTGATGCACCTGTAGCCGGTGTTATCGTGGCACCCGAATGGTGGGGCCGCAATGACTATACTGAACAGCGTGCCCGTGAGCTAGCGGAACATGGTTATGCCGCGCTGGCAATTGATATGTATGGTGACAAGAAAGTAACCACCAATTCTGATCAAGCCTATCAATGGATGATGCAGACGTTTGAAGATCCGGACACTATTGTGAACCGTGCGAAAGCTGCTTTAGATACTTTGGCAGTACAGGATGAAGTCAATCCGAAAAAACTGGCTGCGATTGGTTTCTGCTACGGTGGTAAAGTGGCTCTGGATCTGGCTCGCTCAAATGCACCGTTAAAAGCTGTGGCTACTTTCCATGCCAACCTGTCTCCTAAAGCACCTGCACAGGAAGGCCAGGTACAGGCAGAAATTCTGGTCCTACATGGCGAAAAGGACAGTATGGTGAGCCTGGATGATGTCGCCAGCTTTAAAGAAGAAATGCAGGCGGCTAAGGTCGAGCATAATGTGATTGTATTTGAAAATGCCAAGCATGGATTCAGTAACCCGCTGGCGGATGAGCGCGCCAAGGCCAATGGTGTCGATCTGGGCTACAATGCTGAAGCAGAGAAACAAAGTTTGGCTGCCATGTATGAATTACTAGCACGACAACTCGCCTAATAACAGATAAATTGATCCGGCTCATGATCGAGCTGGGTCATACATGAAAAAAATAAATTCAATGAAAGGAGCCAATATCATGACTGAAAATAACTGCCCGTACTGTAATTTTGACGAATACGATATTCTGGCTAAAAATGATTTTGCTGTCGTGTTACCTGAACCCAACTCCCTGTCCAAAGGACATTATGTAGTTACTCCATTACGTCATGTGGCGTCATTTTTTGAAATCACAGATAAAGAACGTAAGAGCATGATGTCCTTACTTGAACAGGCTCGTAATGAATTGCAATTACGCTATCAGCCTTCCGGTTTTCATGTCGGGTTTAATGATGGCGAAGTATTTCAGGAAAAATCAGAACATTTACACATTCATATTATCCCACGTTATGAAGGCAAGGTATTAAAGCTGGATGCACGCTGGGGCATTGAAGAATAAGAATTTAAATTTTTTTCCCGAGTGAATGCTTTTCGAAGTGTTCACTTGTCCCTTCCATTTATTCATTTTTACTCTTTTTCAGTCTTGCTGTTTTAGCAGACTTTTCATCTTTTAGCTGGGTCTCTTCAGTTATACTAGGCCTCGTTTTCCAGTTTGTTCTATCTTCATGTTTGTATTTTCAGATGCCCTTTTAGAATGGTTTGATGTGCATGGCCGTCATGATTTGCCGTGGCAAGTGGCTGATGATCCCTATAAGGTCTGGGTCTCTGAAATCATGCTACAGCAGACTCAGGTCAAAACCGTGCTGCAATATTTTGAGCGGTTTATTCAACGTTTTCCGACAGTACAGGACTTAGGTACAGCTTCGTGGGATGAGGTTGCGCCCTATTGGGCTGGGCTGGGCTATTATGCCCGTGCCCGCAATTTGCATAAGGCAGCCAGTATTGTGGCAAGTCAAGGTCATTTCCCGACGAGCCTGGAAGAATGGATCGCCCTGCCCGGCATTGGCCGCTCAACCGCGGGAGCCTTAATGTCTTTGGGTTTACGTCAGTACGGCGTGATCATGGATGGTAATGTCAAACGGGTGCTGGCACGATTTTTTGCGATCGAAGATGATCTGTCTAAACCGGTTCATGAACGTGCCTTGTGGGAGCTTGCTGAACAGCTTTGCCCGGTTGAACGGAATCATGACTATACCCAGGCGATTATGGATCTCGGTGCGACCGTCTGTACTCCGAAAAAGCCTTTATGCCTGTATTGTCCAATGCAGCAACATTGCAAGGCACATCAACAGGGTCTGGAAAATGAATTGCCCTTTAAAAAAGCCAAAAAGCCGGTACCGGTCAAAGCAGCTCAAGTGCTGTTGATCCAGTCAGGTGATGAATGGCTATGGCAGCAACGTCCTAATAGTGGTCTTTGGGGCGGGCTTTGGTGTCTGCCAATTATTGAAGACACTCATACATTTGAACAACTGTGCCAGCAACTGGGTCTGAAAAATCTCGTACAAAAGATCCAGATCAGCCACAGTTTCACCCATTTTACCTGGCAGCTTGAAGCCATGGTTTTTGCAGTCGATGCAGATCAGCAGGAACATCTGGCGATTGAGTTACAGGGCTTCTGGATGAACCCGGAAACTGCGGTCAATGCAGGTATTCCAACCGCCATGAAAAAATTGATTTCTACCGTAAATTTATGACATAGTCTGAAACAAGAAGAATCATACTGGCCTCATTTAAGGATAAATATTTTGCGCCATTCTCTTGCGTTTGTCGGGCTTTCTTTGGTGATGTTATTTCTGGTGGCGTGTAGTAGCGCACCGAAACATCCTTCTGCGGTTCAACTTAATCCGGCACTGATCAAAAAACTGAATCATATGCGTATGCCCTCTTCTCTGCCGATTCCGGTAGATCGGGTTCAGGCTCGTGAATTGAAAGATACTTGGGGAGCTTCGCGTAGTAGTGGCCGTTTGCATGAGGGCATTGATATTCTGGCTCCACGTGGAACCAAGGTTCGTAGTGCGACGCCTGGTCTGATCGCGGATTTACGGAATAACAATTTGGGTGGTAAAGTAGTCTGGATTCTGGGTCCAGGTGGTGCCTGGCATTATTATGCACATCTGGATGGTCATAAGCGTGGCCTGAAAGTTGGTGACTATGTCAAAAAGGGCGATGTCATTGGTTATGTCGGTAATACTGGCAATGCCCGGCATACTGCGCCACATCTGCATTATGGTCTCTATTTAAATGGTAAGGGCCGTGGTGTTGTTAACCCTTATCCATATTTACGTTAATTTTAGGAAGTTTACATGTCAGAAGCGTTGATCAACCGTCTGGTCGAATTTGCTGAATCAGGCAATCAACAGAAAATCGTGCTCAATGGCCAGACCTATCAGGGCTGGATCATGGAAATTACCGAAGAGGCGCTTCTGATCAGTACTGGTTATGCCGATAAAAGTGGTAAGGATATGTGGATCCAGTTCAGCGATCTGCAGCAGGCAGAACTTTCCTACTGGGATAATCAGCAAGATCAGTGGACGACATTTAAGTTATAAGATAATCAAAAAAGGAGCATCCCTTGACGATCCAACGCTGTGGCTGGTGCTCTGATGATTCTCTGTATACTGCTTACCATGATCAGGAATGGGGACAGGCGCTGCATGATGAAAAACGCCTGTTTGAAATGCTGTGTCTGGAAGGCCAACAGGCCGGTTTAGCCTGGATTACCGTACTCAGAAAACGTGAATCTTATCGCAAACATTTCTTTCAATATTCGATTGAAACGATTGCTTCTTTTACAGATGAGCAACTCACCGCAAAACTGCAAGATGCTAGTCTAATTCGGCATATCGGTAAACTAACTGCGATTCGTGATAATGCCCGGGCCTGGCAACAGCTTAAATCTCAAGAAATTGATGTGGTCACATGGTTGTGGTCCTTTGCCCAGCAGCCCCGATTGAATAATGATGTGGCAGATTATCGCCAGGCGCCGGCACAAACCATTGAAAGCCAGAACATGTCCAAAGCCTTAAAAAAAGCAGGCTTTAAGTTTGTCGGTCCTACGATCTGTTATGCCTTTATGCAAGCAGTCGGCATGGTCGATGACCATGAAAATCACTGTCACTTTAAAACAATATCCTCCCATTCAAATAAGAGCTGAATCTATGTCCACTAATACTATTCAAGCCTATGCCGCAATGTCTGCCGGTGCTGCTCTGGAACCTTATCAATTTGATGCAGGTGAACTTCAGCCGCATCAGGTCGAAGTGAAAGTTGAATACTGCGGCCTATGCCATTCTGATATTTCAGTACTCAATAATGACTGGGGATCTTCGGTCTATCCTGTGGTGGCCGGACATGAAGTCATCGGCACCATTACGCAACTGGGTTCTGAATCCAAAGGCCTAAAAGTAGGTCAACGTGTCGGTATTGGCTGGACTGCGGAAAGCTGCCAACATTGCGATCCTTGTATTTCAGGCCAGCAAGTGCTGTGTACCGGTGGTCAGGTTGCAACCATCGTCGGTCATGCAGGCGGTTTTGCAGATAAAGTCCGTGCTGGCTGGCAATGGGCAATTCCCTTACCTGAGGATCTCGACCCAGAAAGTGCTGGCCCCCTGCTCTGTGGCGGGATTACTGTATTTGACCCGATTCTAAAACATCAGATTCAGGCCATTCACCACGTCGGTGTCATTGGTATTGGCGGTTTGGGACATATGGCGATCAAGCTGTTGAAAGCGTGGGGTTGTGAAATTACCGCCTTTACTTCAAATCTGGATAAAACCGATGAGCTGAAAGCCATGGGTGCAGACCATGTAGTGAATAGTCGTGACCCAGCAGCGATTAAAATGCTCCGTGGTAAATTTGACCTATTAATGAGCACCGTCAATGTCACATTGGACTGGCAAGCTTATTTATCAACACTAGCGCCAAATGGTACGGTACATATGCTGGGCTTACCACTGGAACCCATGCAAATTTCTGCAGGTTCACTGATTGGTGGTGCTAAATCAGTGACTGGCTCGCCGACAGGTTCACCAGCAGCTTTACGTCAATTATTAAAATTTGCGGCACGTAAAAATATTGCACCACAAATTGAGCTATTCCCCATGTCGGAAATTAATGCTGCGATTGAACGTCTGCACTCAGGCAAAGCCCGTTACCGGATCGTACTGAAAGCCGATTTCTAATTTGTACTAATTATCAGTAAATATAGATCTGCCCTAGCCTCATGTTAGGGCAGATTTTTTATGGCTGTATTTGCAAATAATTGGTTTATAAATATTTAGCCAGCTTCTGAGCCAGAAATTCAATAAATAGATGTACCCGTTTAGGCAAATGCTCCTGACGGTAATAGACCGCATGAATTTTTTGATAATCTAGCTCAATCTGCTCTTCAAATAGCGCCTCTAAACGACCCGCCTGCAAATCGTCCTCGACCAGAAAGCGTGACAGACAAGTAATACCCACCCCATATAAAGCCAATTGACGAACCGTTTCCCCATTGGGTGCTCTAATCTTTGGCTTTACAATGATAGGTTCGCCATCCAGCCGAATCGGCCAGGTGTTCAAATGCGTAGGCTGACTAAATCCCAGCAAAGTGTGCTCCGATAAATCTGCCACTGATTGCGGTCTGCCCTTTTGCTGTAAATATTCAGGGCTGGCCACAATATACAAACGGCTGCGGCATAATAATCTGGCATGCAGGCTGGAATCATGCAGTTCTCCAAAGCGGATCGCGACATCGGTTTTATGTTCCAGCAGATCAATCACCTGATCATGATTATTTAGTTCAATTTCAATCTGGGGATAGCGCTGCATAAATTCCTGAATTAGCGGCACGATTACATGCAGCACAAAAGGTGTCGCTGAATCAACCCGAATCAATCCTGACGTATCACTATCTGATTTCAGCAAAGCATCTTCAGCTTCTGCCAGATCATTAAGAATTTTGCGCGCCTTTTCTAGAAATAGCTGGCCTTCTTGAGTCAGTTTCAGCTTACGTGTGGTTCTTTCTAAAAGAGTAACATTTAACTTATTTTCCAAACGTTGCAATGCCCGACTGACACCCGAAGTGGTTTGTCCCAAACGCTCTGCCGCCATGACAATAGAACCACTATCCACAATAGTGACAAAAGCCTGTAATTCTTCAATCGTCGATTTCATTTGTCACTCTTTTATTGATTTTCGGTCAATAATATTTTGCAAATTCAGCTATTTTTTCGCAACAATAAAAAGCACAAAATACTCAACATCGAAAATACTTAAAGATTAAAGCTATGAATATTGTTCCTCAATTTGGTGTCGGTACCTTTCGCCTGTCTGGACAGACCGTCATTAATTCAGTCAAAACAGCACTGGAAGTCGGTTATCGCGCCGTAGATACCGCACAGATTTATGCCAATGAAGCGGAAGTAGGTCAGGCCATTGCAGAAAGTCAGGTCAATCGTAACGAGCTGTTTATTACCACCAAAATCTGGACAGATCATTACGCACCAGACAAATTAATTCCAAGTCTCAAAGAGAGTCTGCATAAACTGCGTACCGATGCAGTCAATCTGACGCTCATTCACTGGCCTGCACCTCGCTTAGGCGTTCAAATTCCTGAGCTGATGCAGACTTTATTAGAAGCCAAACAGCAAGGTCTGACTGAGCATATCGGTGTGTCCAATTTCAATATTGAGCTGACCCAACAAGCCATTGATACGATTGGTCTGGAGCATATCGCCACTAACCAGATTGAACTCAGTCCTTATTTACAAAATCAGCGTCTGGTGAATTTCCTACAAGCACAGAATATTGATGTCACCTCTTATATGACACTAGCTTATGGCAAAGTGCTGAATGATCCTGTCCTGCAAGGAATTGCTGCCCAGCATCAGGCTTCGACTGCACAAATTGCACTGGCTTGGGCCTTACAAAAAGGCTTTGCGGTGATTCCTTCTTCAACCAAACGTGAACATCTACTTGCCAATCTGGCAGCGCAGGAGATACAACTGTCTCAAGAAGAAATGGCTTTGATCAGCACCCTGGAGCGCAATGGCCGCGAGGTTGATCCGGACCAGCTTGCGCCTATCTGGGATTAAACAGAAACCATGAAAGTTAATTTTCCTTTGCTTGCACTGGCGGTTGGTGCCTTTGCAATTGGTACCACTGAATTTTCTCCAATGGGTTTTCTGCCAGAAATCGCCCGTGATCTAGAGATTTCGATTCCTCGTGCCGGGATGCTGATCAGTGCCTATGCCTTAGGGGTAATGTTGGGTGCACCACTAATGACCCTCTGGTTAAGCCGTTGTTCCAAACGTAAGTCTCTCATTTTACTGATGGCGATTTTTACGATTGGTAATATTCTGGCGACATTAGCGCCTAATTATCTGGGGCTGATGGGGGCACGCATCATTACCAGCCTGAACCATGGTGCTTTCTTCGGGATTGGTTCGGTTGTCGCGGCCAGTGTCGTTCCGAAAGATAAACAGGCCAGCGCTGTAGCCATGATGTTTATGGGCCTGACCATTGCCAATATTGGCGGGGTGCCACTGGCAACCTGGATAGGACAACATATCGGCTGGCGTATGGCTTTTCTGGGTATTTCCCTGCTTGGTGTGCTGACCATGTTCTCCCTATGGAAAGCCTTACCAGAAGGCCAAAGCAGTCAGAAACCGGATGTAAGGCAGGAGCTGCAAGTCCTGACCCGCCTGCCTGTTGTTTTAGCTTTATTGACTACCGTGATGAGTGCGGGGGCCATGTTTGCCCTATACACTTATATTGCCCCGAGTCTGCAAAGTTTTACTCAGGCTTCCCCTGCATTGATTACTTTGATGCTGGTGTTGATCGGGGTAGGTTTCTCGATTGGTAATCATCTAGGTGGCAAGTTTGCAGATTTATCCTTAAATAAAACCCTGATCGGCTTTTTAATCTTGCTTATGCTGATGATGCTGCTTTTCCCGATTCTGGCAAGCACAGCTCTTGGCGCAGGTCTGGCATTAATCATCTGGGGTGCTGCTGCCTTTGCTGTAGTTCCGCCTTTACAGATGCGAGTCATGTCCGTGGCTTATGATGCGCCTGGACTGGCCTCTTCAGTAAATATTGGTGCTTTTAACCTCGGTAATGCTTTGGGGGCAATTGCGGGTGCCAGTGTGCTAAATCTAGGACTTAGCTATAGTGCTGTCTCATTTACCGGTGCTGGGCTCAGTGCTGTTGCTTTGCTTCTGGTCGTGATTCAAATGAAACTGGCTCCACAGCAAGATATGACTACGCAGCAATGCTCTTAAAATTTCCTTCACAAAAAAGTCCGCCTGATGCGGACTTTTTTTATTGGCTATTTAGCGTAAAGCTTCAGGTAACACAGGCGTTGCCACAGGTTTAGCCAGTTCGGTTTTCATCTTTTGCAGCATCTGATAAGGCTGCTGCTGCACAAACATATTCACAAAGGTTAAAGGAATCGAACCTTCAGGATTGGCATAGCCATAAGTCGATACCTTGACCTTGTTATTGGCCAGTTTCTGGAAAGTCCAGTCTCCCTGATAATCAGTCAAACGTACATAATTCGGATTTAGGGCATACCCAGTCTGAATCGCTTTATTCTTGATCGTAATCTGTCCATTGGCATCCTTGATCATTTTGCCCTGCACAATCAGATCACGGTCTTTTAAAGGGAATGGAAAATCCAGCACCATATACAAGGTGAAATCGCCTTTTTTATCATCACGCGACAGCATCTTGATACTACCCATATAAGGCACCCATTTCACCGCATAGTCGACATCCAGAATCAGAGAAACGGCATTCTCAATCGGGACATTGTAGGTGGTTTCGGCTTTATAGAGAAAAACGGGATTCCGCTCATCCTGATAGGTCCAGACTTTAATATTATTTTTATTAATGCTGAGCTTGGCATTCTGCACAGAGGTCGACTGTGCTGTAGCGGTAAAGGCTACAGCACACGCCATTAATATTAATTTTTTCATTCCATTGTCATCTTATTTTAGTTTTAAGTTATTTTTATATAGGATTTTGACGAAAATTTATACTTGAATATCGTTAAAACCAAGTACGTCTTTCATGTCATATTTACGCGCATCACGACCAACAACCCAAGCTGCGGCACGTACGGCACCCGCTGCAAAGTTCATACGGTTGGTGGCTTTATGCGTAATTTCAACACGCTCGCCTTCGCCAATAAACATTGCAGTATGTTCACCAACGATATCACCGCCACGAATGGTCTGAAAACCAATGCTTTTACGTTCACGTGGACCCGTATGTCCTTCACGGTGATACACCGCATCTTTTTTCAGATCACGGCCCAAAGCACCGGCAATTGCCTCACCCATCATTAAAGCTGTACCTGATGGCGCATCCACTTTATGACGGTGATGCGCTTCGATCACTTCAATATCGACCGTATCACCAAAGACTTTAGAGGCAAGTTCTAGCAGTTTGATCGAAACGTTCACACCAACCGAATAATTCGCTGCATAGACCACTGGAGTTTCTTTTGCAGATTCATCCAGATAAGCTTTTTGTTCGTCATTCATACCAGTAGTACCAATCACGATCGCAACGCCATTTTCACGGCAGATTTTAAGATGATTCACCGTCGCAGCAGGCGCAGTAAAGTCGATCACTACGTCACAGTCTTTAACTACTTCTTCAAGATGGCCGACAACCTTTACACCCAGGCTCCCTACACCAGCCAGTTCACCGGCATCTGCGCCAATCAATGAGCTTTCAGGGCGCTCAACAGCTGCTGCCAATTGGTAACCGGCTTCTTTCACCGCCTGAATAAGGATGCGTCCCATACGGCCGCCTGCACCTAAAATCCCAATGCGTGGTGTCGCTGACATAATATAGTCCTGATGTTGATTCGAAATTGCTCTTACTATAGCAAAACTCGCTCATAACACTAAGATTGATCGCATAAAAATCAATGAAAAGAATTAAAGAAGGTCATGAGGGATTTTGATATGCAGTCCATATAAACAATAGTTTATGGACGAGTAAAAAGAAAAATAATTCCATTAGAGGAATAATGATTAAATGGTTAGTCAGAGATAAACTTATTTAAAGAAGAATTCTAGTTAATAAGAATTAAATTTTAATTTTAAATAATTGAAGGCTCTAGACTAGCAAAATGATTATGTTAGTCTAGAATCATGATAGAAAACAGTAAATTAAGTCACTACAAGATTAAAAAAATTATTCAATGCTTTTGTGTTGATATTCCTGCTTCCAAAACAGCCTTATTACTCAATTTAAATCGTAATACGATTAACTATTGGTACATGCTTTTTAGAGAAACTATCTATGATCATCAAACAGATTTAAGAGCTAAGTTTGTTGGTTCAATAGAAGTAGATGAAAGCTATTTTGGAGCGAAAAGGCAACGTGGGTTTCATGGAAAGTTAAAGCGTGGTCGTGGGACTCTAAAACAGCCAGTATTTGGAATATTCGAACGTAATGGGCGCGTCTATACTGAAATCGTACCTGACTGTAAAATGAAGACTTTACAAGAGGTTATCATTGGTAAAGTTTCACTTGAGAGTGTGATTTATAGTGACGGATGGCGTGGCTATAATGGTCTTGTTGATGTGGGTTATTCAAAGCATTTTAGGGTAAATCACGGAGCAAATGAGTTTGCTAGAGGAGAATGTCATATAAATGGAATAGAATCATTTTGGAGCTTTTGTAAAAGAAGGCTAGCAAAGTTTAACGGTATATCAAAAGAGTACTTTGATTATCATCTTAAAGAAACTGAATGGCGTTGGATGAGGGAACCTAATGAGTTAGCAACTGAGCTGTGGAACCTCATTAGGTAAAATTAAGTGTAAATCTGCTAGTCTAGAGCCCATTAAATTACATTATCAAACATAAGTACACACAAAAAAACATCAATATCTACATTTTATGTCAACATTTTTGCCAAGTGTACTGAGTAGTACACTATTTTTAATACAAGGAAATTTATATGAAATTAGTTCAATTAACTTTTGCCGGGATAGCGTTAATTGCTGCATCACAAACTTTTGCTGCTGAAGAAGTAGCACAAACAGCTCCTGCTGCAACTGAAACAGCTGCGTCTGAAGTTCAAGCTGCTGAAGCACCTGCAAGCGAAGCTCCAGCATCAGAAGCTCAAGCAACTGAAGCTCAATAATATGACAGGATTTATATTTCTCTGCGTGAGGGGTATAAATCCTTCTTAAAAAGCCAATATCATTAAAAGAATAATTTTCTCATTATTTCTATCTAATAATGAACTTATACGTCTTTTCCGAATTTAAGCTATAAAAAAGGACGCCTGAGCGTCCTTTTTTATCTATCCAGATCAGTCAAACAACCGATCAAAGAAAGATTTTTTCTTTGGAGAAGACTGGCTGCTCTCATCTTCCATGGTCGCTTGCAACTCTTTCAACAGTTCACGTTGACGTGCAGTCAGGTTCACTGGTGTTTCTACAACAACACGGCAAAGCAGATCACCTTGCATGGTTGAACGTACTGGTTTCACGCCCTTACCACGTAGGCGGAACAGTTTACCGGTTTGCGTACCTTCAGGAATTTTCAGGCTGACACGACCATCTAATGTCGGAATCTGAACTTCTTTACCCAAAGCTGCATCCGCAATTGAAATTGGCACATCCATATACAGATCTGCACCGTCACGCTGGAAGATTTCGTGTTCACGTACCACGACTTCAACGTATAGATCACCTGATTGGCCATCACGAATCGCTTCACCTTTACCAGTCAAACGTACGCGGTCGCCATTGTCCACACCGGCTGGAATAGTAACTTCCAAAGTTTGCTGACGGTCAGATACACCTGAACCATGACATTTATTACATGGATTCTTGATGATCTTGCCCTGGCCACGACAGGTACTACAGGTTTGCTGTACCGAGAAGAAACCTTGCTGCATACGTACCTGGCCGGCACCATGACAGGTTGGACAGGTTTCAACATCGTTCGGATTTTTAGAACCTTTACCATCACAGGCATCACATGGTGCCGGTGCAGTAAAGGTAATGGTTTTCTTAACGCCTTTGACTGCTTCTTCAAGGGTCAATTCCATCACATAGCGTAAGTCTGAACCACGGCGTTGACGTTGCTGGCCACGGCCACCCCCACCAAAGGCTCCACCGAAAATATCCCCAAACTGGCTGAAATATCTTCCGCACTGAAACCACCGAAGCCGCCAGCACCACCACCCATACCACCTTCAAAGGCTTGATGGCCCATGCGGTCGTACATGCTGCGTTTCTCGCTGTCTGACAGAACTTCATACGCTTCTGAAGCCTCTTTAAATTTCTCTTCAGCTTCAGGATTGTCCGGGTTACGGTCTGGATGATATTTCATCGCCAACTTACGGTAGGCTTTTTTAATTTCATCATCACTAGCGGTTTTAGAGACGCCCAAAACCTCATAATAATCACGTTTAGCCATGTCTGGCGATGCTCCTCACGGAATTCTATTTAATATTGACTGTGGTCTAAAATTGGGGTTAAACCCAGCTTTACAAGGGGAATTCTGAAAAAAAATTGAAAGCTTAGAATACGGCTTTGTTTTGAGAAAATTTGAAGATGCCTTTGAACCAGGCATTAATGAGGAAAATAATGGCAATAAAGCTGAATACTACACCTGCGACTGTGCAGGCTTTCACCCAAAGCTGGCTATCCCAGGCGAAGAAAAATAATGGAATGAACCAGAGCGCTGCAAAAATCGCGAGTACTGAATAAATTACAATATTACGCATGATCCAGAGTGCCTGTGCCTGTAACCAGACTTCGGCATAATCAATCTGGGTCACCTTACGTGCATACCAGTAGGCGAATATGCCGCTCACCACTGTAAACAAAGCAAAAAACATGAAGACATAAGCCATCGCCACGGAGCGTCGCATCTTGGTGAGTGTGTCTTGAGTCATGTTTAGTCAACCTTAGTGTGCGGCCCAGCACAAGCAAGTTCCGCAGCAGTATGTCTTTTTTGAATTATTAAAAAATCAGGCACTACTATATTGAAATTTTCAATATTTCGCACCTGAAATTATGACAAATTTAAACAGAATTTAAACTTTTTTTCACTTTAAACCATTGTGCATATAAGGCTGGCAGGAAAAACAGCGTTAACAGCGTTGCAACGATCAATCCTCCCATAATGGCAACCGCCATTGGTCCGAAGAAAATGCTTCTGGATAAAGGAATCATGGCCAGAACGGCAGCCAGTGCAGTCAGGACAATCGGACGGCAACGGCGCACTGTGGCATTGATAATGGCATTCCATTGCGATTCACCTGCCTGAATATCCTGTTCAATCTGGTCAATGAGAATCAACGAGTTACGCATGATCATTCCTGACAAAGCAATCGTGCCCAGCATGGCCACAAAGCCAAAAGGTTTATTGAAAATTAACAGGAATAAGACCACGCCAATAATACCCAATGGCGCTGTCAGGAAGACAATGAAGGCACGTGAGATACTTCGGAGCTGAATCATCAGCAAAGTCATCACCACTGCCAGGAACAATGGCATACCCGCATTCACTGAATTCTGCCCTCGCGCAGATTCTTCGACTGTCCCGCCTACTTCAATCAGATAGCCACTTGGCATTTCTGATCTGAGCCGCTCAAGTTGATCTTTCAACTCATTCACCACGGTTGCCGGTTGCAGTTGCGTCCGGATATCAGCCCGTACCGTAATGGTCGGCAAGCGGTTCCGATGCCAGATCAGGCCTTCTTCAAAGCTGTATTCGATCTTGGCAATCTGGGCCAGAGGAACTGAACTCCCATTCGTAGTCGGTACTGCCAGACTACTCAGTGAACCGACATCGACACGTTCAGCCTGATCACCCCGTAAACGGATTTCAATCAGTTCACGTTTTTCACGGTATTGATCAATCGCAGTTCCAGAAATTGAACTATTCAGGAAATTGGCCAAATCGCTACTGCTCACGCCAAGCTGACGGGCGCGGTCCTGATCGATATCCAGTTTAATCACTTTACTTGGCTCGCCCCAGTCCAGATGCACATTAGTAGTATTCGGATTATCTCCGACCGTTGCTGCAACTTTCTGTGCCCATTGACGGACTAATCCCAGGTCTTCACCCGATACTCGGAACTGTAATGGATAGCCGACGGGTGGGCCATTTTCCAATAGAGATACCCGGGTACGGGCTTCTGGTAACAGCACCCGAATCTGGTCGCTTAAGGATTTACGGATTTCATTGCGGTCTTCAAGTGATGAAGCCAAGACCACAAACTGGGCAAAGCTGGCTTGCGGCAATTGCTGATCTAGAGGTAAATAAAAACGCGGTGAACCGGTACCGACATAGACCACATAATTATCAATCCCCTCTTGTTTAGACAGGAAGTTTTCAACTTTTTTCACTGCCGCTTCAGTCGCTTTTAATGAAGCGCCCTCTTCCAGTTTCAGATCCACCAGAATTTCGGCACGGTTCGATGGCGGGAAGAATTGTTTAGGCACCAGATTAAACATCAAAATGGATAGCACAAAAATCCCGACAGTCGCCGCAATGACCGTTTTACGGTAGGTGACACAGATATTCACCCAATGGCGAAAGCTTTGATAGAACTTGGTTTGATAAGGATCATGATGTTCACCCGCATGATGTACCAGCGGCTCCGGTTCAGGGCGTTTGCGTAAACGCGCCCAGAGACGTTGATACCATGGCGCTCTCTGCACCAGATCCTTATTGAAATCTGGCAGGAGTTTGTCACCCAGATAAGGCACAAACAGCACTGCGGCAACCCAGGACACCAACAGTGCCAGCGTCACCACCTGGAAAATCGAGCGGGTATATTCCCCGGTACTCGACGCTGCTGTCGCAATCGGCAGGAAACCGGCAGCAGTAATCAGGGTTCCGGTCAGCATTGGAAAAGCAGTCGTCCGCCAGGCATGACCGGCCGCCTGTAAGCGGCTAAAGCCCTGCTCCATTTTGATTGCCATCATTTCAATGGCAATGATTGCGTCATCCACCAGAAGGCCAAGTGCCAGAATCAGGGCGCCCAGAGAAATTTTATGCAGGCCAACATCAAATAATTGCATCCCGGCAAAGGTCATCGCCAGTACCAGTGGAATCGAGAAGGCCACCACCAGACCGGTACGGAAACCGAGTGAGAAAAAACTGACCAAGAGAACAATAATCACGGCCTCGGCCAGAACTTTCATAAATTCATTAATACTGCGTTTCACCGCCACTGGCTGGTCGGATACTTTTTGCAGATCCATCCCCAGAGGCAAAGTTTTCTGCAACCGGGCAAATTCCTGTTCCAGATTTTTACCCAAGGCAATGATGTCGCCGCCTTTACGCATCGATACGGCAATACCGATGCCATTTTCGCCCATAAAGCGCATACGCGGTTGTGCTGGATCAGTAAAGCCGCGATAAACCTCCGCCACATCGCCAAGCTGGATGGTCTTGCCATTCACCAGTAAAGGTAGCTGCTGCAGTTCTTCGACATTATTCAGCGCACCACTCACCCGTACCTGAATCCGGTCAGAACCGGTTTCAAAAAAGCCCGCCTGAGTCATGGCATTTTGCTGCTGCAGTGCCTGCTGAATGGCAGTGACCGGAATACCGAGCTGGGTAGCTTTGGTGTTGGAGATTTCGATCCAGATTTTCTGGTCTTGGAGTCCAATCAGTTCAACTTTGGCGACATCCTTGACCCGCTGTAGCTGCAATTGCAAACGGTCGGCATATTCTTTAAGCGTGGCATAATCGAAGTCATTACCCTTGATGACATAGATGTTGCCAAAGGTATCGCCAAACTCATCATTGAAGAATGGACCTTGTACGCCTTGCGGTAATTCATGGCGAATATCATTGATTTTCTTACGAACGTTATACCAGACATCTGCGACATCCTTGGAAGCCAAAGAATCCTTGGCAATAAAAGTCACCATGGATTCCCCCGGACGGGAATAGGCCATGATCCGGTCATACTGTCCGGTAGTCATCAACTCTTTTTCAATCCGGTCGGTGACCTGTAAGGACATTTCTTTAGCACTGGCACCCGGCCAGTAGGTCTGGATTACCATCACCTTAAAGGTAAACGGCGGATCCTCACTTTGTGACAGTTTGGAATAGGATACGATGCCCACCAAACCGAGCAGGATCATGAAATACAGTACCAGACCTTTATTCTTTAAGGCCCATTCAGACAGGTTAAAGTTCATATTTAACTCCCTGCCTGAATTTTCACACTACGGTTTTCACGGTCAATCGGATTGATTTTTTGCTGGTCACGCAGCAGATGCACCCCACCAATCACCACATAATCATCAGCCTTTAACCCACTGAGAACTGGTACAGAATCACGGCCATAAGCACCCAGCTGAACCGGCACTTTGCGGATGGTATGATCCGGCTTGACTACCATCACATAGGCCTGCTGATCGGTCGCTGAAACGCTGGATAAAGGAACGCTAAGGATATTGTCCTGACTGTTCTGGAAGAACACCCGGGCACTCTGACCGAGCTGGATCTGGCTATTACCTTCGCGTAAAGCCACTTTCACCCGGAAGGTACGCGATTGATCTGCTGCAGGTGAAATCTCACGAACAAAGGCGGCGAATTTTTCATTCGGTTTGGACCATAACGTGACCCAGGCCGGCTGACCGGTTTTAATTTCGGAAATCGCCTGTTCAGGAACCCCAATCACGACTTCACGCTCACCGGCTATCGCCAGTTCAAAGGCCGCCTGCCCTGCTGCAACGACCTGACCAATTTCGATATTACGTGCAGTAATTACCCCACTTTTATTGGCAATGAGCTGGTTATAAGCAGTCTGATTTTTAGCCGTATCATAATTAGACTGGGCCTGTTTCAGATTTGACGCGGCTGCCTTGTATTGGTTTTCAATCGCATCATATTGCGAACGGCTCACGGCATTGGTGGGTAACAGCTGCTTGAAACGCTGTAATTCATCCTGAGCAATTTTACTGGCCGATTGAGCACTTTCCAGCTGGGCACGTGCTGCATTTAATTGAAGTTGAGCATCTTTCACATCTAGGGTCGCCAAGACCTGCCCCACTTTTACCTGATCGCCCACATCGACAAAACGCTGGGTGACCTGCCCGCCTACCCGGAACGCCAGTGCTGTTTGCTGACGTGCCTGGACATCACCGGCATAGCTTTTCAATTCCTGATGTGAAGTTTTCGGTGTGGTCACCATGACAAATGGAACTTCCTGTTCTGCTGCAGCGCTGTCCTTGCTACATCCTGAGAAAGCCATACTGCATAGGACGATCATGCCAGCCAGTGCGCTCTGTATCGTGCTCATTATTGTTCGCTCTTATCTAATCATCATTTTTAGGGCAAAATAGGTAGATATATAAATT
>NZ_DFDO01000296.1:0-4710 GCF_002367915.1 Acinetobacter sp. UBA3025 | reverse complement strand
GATAAATTGCTTATTTTTTAATTAATATACCACCCGGTACACTAATTAGGATTCTGCAGTTAAAACAATGACCATATTGAATTTTTTTGGATGAAATTGTGCAAATACCGGTTGGACGGCCCAAGGATCTGGAGAAACGCCAGCGTATTCTGAACGCAGCGAAACAGCTGTTTTTACAGCATGGTTATCATGGTTCCAGCATGAACCAGATTGCGCTGGAAGCCGGTGTGACCAAACTCACTGTCTATAATCATTTTCAGGATAAGGCCACGCTGTTTAGCTGTGCGGTTGAAGAAACCTGTGAGGCAATTCTGCAGGAATCTCCTAAAGTTCTGCAGCCTGATAGTGATTTTCAACAGGAGCTATATCAGATCTGTTTACGTTCTTTCAATATTGCCAATCTGCCAGAAGCTCTCAAACTGGACCTGCTCATCATGCAACTGGCCTATGAAAAAAATCCGTTGGCGGAACGTTTTTATACAGCCTCACATATCAAGCTGAATCAGGCCTGGCATGATTTCTTTGAGCAGGCGCAGCAACATCAATTTATCCAGACTGATGATCCGCAGCATCAGACCGAACTGATGGTGTCCTTACTGTTAGGTATGCGGCATCACAAAGTCTTACTGAGCTTAAGCCCGTTACCTGACATGCAACAACGCCATCAGATCATTCAACAGGCCATCGAGATCTTTATGCTGAAATATGCGATTTCCCGTTAAATTTCTTCTATCTGGCCTGATCCTTACAATAGTATAAGGACTAAAATTCATCCAATTATCAACAAATGATATTCAACTTTTGTCTGCAAAAGACTTGGATTGTCATGCAGTCGGGGTATAGTCAAAGGAAGAATCGGAGGGATATAAAAAATGGTTCAACAGATTGAGGCACCTCTACGCGAAGACGTACGTTTACTGGGTAATCTACTGGGAGAAACCCTGAAGTTACATGCGGGGCAAGATTTGTTTAATCAGGTCGAGCAAATTCGGGCCTTATCGAAAGGTGCTCGCGATGGACAGGTTGAAGCAGAAAAACAGCTGGAACAATTATTCCTGACTTTAGAAGATCATGAAATCTTGCCATTGACCCGTGCCTTCACCCATTTCTTAAACTTTGCCAATATTGCCGAACAGTACCATGTGGTACGTCGTCGCCGTCAAAGCGAATTTGAGGAAACTACAGAATCTCCAAATCCTCTGGTGCCTTTATTTGAAAAATTCAAACAGCAGGAAATTTCTGCAGAAACCTTATATCAGCAAATTTGTGAATTAAAAATTGAACTGGTGCTGACCGCACATCCAACAGAAGTCAGTCGACGCACCCTGATCCAGAAATATGATGGCATCAATAATGCCCTGTCCAAATTTGACCAGCAGAAATTGACCCCGCGTGAACGTCAAGCGGTCTTGGCTGACTTAAAACAGCTCATCAGTTCTGCCTGGCAAACGGACGAAATCCGTCAACATCGCCCAACCCCGGTGGATGAAGCCAAATGGGGCTTTACGACAATCGAACAGACCCTCTGGAATGCTGTACCCAAATTCATTCGTGAACTGAACGGCATGGTTGAGGAACAATGTGGCCAGACTTTGCCGCTAGATGTTGCTCCGGTACGTTTCGCTTCCTGGATGGGTGGCGACAGGGATGGCAACCCGAATGTGACGCATAATGTGACTCAGGAAGTATTGTGGTTGTCACGCTGGAAAGCAGCTGATCTTTATCTGCGTGATATTGAAAACCTGCGCTGGGAACTTTCTATTCAGCAATGCAGTGATGAAATTACACAGGCGTTAGGCCATCAACATCCTGAACCGTACCGTGATTATTTACGCGATATCCGTGAACGTCTAAAAATTACCCGGGCTTGGCTGGCCGAAAAACTACATGGCAAAGATGCGGATGATAGTCGGGTGATTAAAAGTAAAGATGAGTTATTAAAACCTTTACTGACCTGTTATCGCTCACTGATGGCATGCAATCTGGCAGAACTTGCCAATAGCAGTCTGCTGGATCTGATTTACCGGGTGAACTGTTTCGGAATTGAACTCCTCAAACTGGATATTCGTCAGGAATCTGGTCGTCATCGTCAGGCCATTTCAGCCATTACTGAATATCTGGGTCTGGGTAATTTTGAAACCTGGACTGAACAGGCCCGTCAAAACTTCCTGTTGCAGGAACTGCAAAGCAAACGTCCCCTGCTGCCAAAACACCTGAATGAACCAGCGGGTAGCCTGATTGAACATCCTGATGTGCAGGAAGTCTTTACTACTATGCGCACGTTGGCCGAACAGCCAAGTGAGTCTCTAGGCGCCTATATTATTTCCATGGCCGAATATCCAAGTGATGTGCTGGCCGTCTTGCTGCTGCAAAAAGAAGCCGGGATTAAACAGCCTTTACGGGTAGTGCCTTTATTTGAAACCTTAAAAGATCTCGACGGCGCTGCTGACACCATGTCGACACTCTTTAATATGCACTGGTACAAGCAGCATATTCAGGGCAAGCACGAGGTCATGATTGGTTATTCGGATTCGGCCAAAGATGCCGGCTTTATGTCAGCCAACTGGGCACAGTACCGTGCGCAGGAAGAACTGACCGCAGTTGCTAAACAGCATGGTATACAGCTGACCCTGTTCCATGGTCGTGGCGGCTCGATCAGCCGCGGCGGTGCACCCACCCAACAAGCCTTGTTCTCGCAACCGCCGGGTTCGATTTCAGGGGCCATTCGGGTGACTGAACAAGGTGAGATGATTCGCTTTAAATTTGGTCTGGAAGAAATCGCGCTACAAAATCTGGAAATTTATACTGCAGCGACTCTGGAAGCGACTTTATTACCGCCACCCGAACCGAAACCAGAATGGCGTGATCTGATGCATAAGATGACCGATCTGTCGGTACAGGTCTATCGTCAGACAGTACGTGAAAATCCGCATTTCGTGAAATACCTGCGTACCGTGACCCCAGAACTGGAATTACAAATGTTGCCGCTTGGTTCACGTCCGGCCAAACGTAAGGTCAGCGGCGGGATTGAATCCTTACGTGCCATTCCCTGGGTTTTTGCCTGGACTCAAATTCGTTTGATGTTACCAGCCTGGCTGGGTACTGGGGCTGCATTAAATGAAGTACTGGATCAAGGGCAACGTACGATTCTGGATGAGATGCTAACTGAATGGCCTTATTTTCAGACCTTGATTGATATGCTGGAAATGGTACTGTCTAAAGCAGATAGCAATGTCGCGCTCTATTACGAATCGCATCTGACTCAGGATGAAGACCTGAAAGAGCTCGGCACGGAACTGCGTCAACGTTTGCAGGATGCCATCCAGACCTTACTCACTTTAAAAGGTGAATCAAAACTGCTCAGCAGTAATGGCGTCTTGGACCAGTCCATGACGGTGCGTAAACCTTATCTGTTGCCGCTCCATTTACTGCAAGCCGAACTGATGAAACGTCGTCGGTTATATCTGGAACAGCAGCAGGCTGAACACACTCCGGTCGATCATGCATTAATGGTCAGTATTGCCGGTATTGCCGCCGGTTTACGAAATACCGGTTGATTTTTTCCCTTCCATTTAAAGCACATCTACACGATGTGCTTTTTTATTGATCAGTCAATAGCCAAAAAAAGCTTTATTTATATATCAAATTAAAATTACTTATAGAAGTTGAATATGAATTGTCCGGGAATTAATCTACTGATTTAACTTTAGTTTTGATTTAAAAAACTTTTACCGCACGGTAAAATCTCAAATAAAGTCATAGAATTAATTTGAACAAAAATTTTGTTTCAGTGATTAAATCTTCTAAAAAACAAGAGTATGATGTGCACAATTTATCTTTTGAGTGCTCATTTTATGTCCAATTGGTTTCCCAAGTGGCGCCCTTATGAGGGTAGTATCGATGCACGACCAGTAGGTACCGCAGAGTATTTACCGCCTGCCCAGACCCTGATCTTGGGGGTACAACATGCCTTTGCCATGTTCGGTGCGACGGTACTGGCGCCATTTCTAATGGGTTTTGATCCCAATCTGGCCATTTTAATGTCGGGGATCTGTACCATCCTGTTCTTCCTGATCACGGGTGGTCGTGTACCAAGTTATCTGGGTTCAAGCTTTGCGTTCATTGGGGTGGTGATTGCAGCAACCGGCTATGCAGGTGCTGGCGGACTGAATCCAAATATTGGTGTCGCCGCTGGCGGGATTATTGCATGTGGTGTGCTTTATGCCTTGATGGGTGTTCTGGTCATGGCAACAGGAACCCGCTGGATTGAAAAATTGATGCCGCCGGTGGTGACCGGTGCGGTGGTAATGATTATCGGTCTGAACCTGGCCCCTGTGACTGTGAAAAACGTCATGGGCAATACCTTTAATATGTGGATGTCACTGGTGACCGTACTGTGTATGGGTTCTATTGCGGTGTTTACCAAAGGTCTGGTACAGCGTCTATTGCTCTTGATCGGTTTATTGCTGGCTTACTTCATTTACTACATTTTAAGTAATGTGATGGGCTATGGTACTGCGATTGATTTTGCGCCAATTCAGCAAGCTGGCTGGTTTGGAGTTCCGAGCTTCCATGCGCCTGTATTTGATACCAATGCCATGCTGATCATTGCGCCTATTGCCCTGATTCTGATTGCAGAAAACCTGGGACATATTAAAGCCGTGGGTGCCATGACCGGGGAAAATCTGGATCCGCATATCGGGAAAGCCT
>NZ_DFDO01000005.1:11892-12217 GCF_002367915.1 Acinetobacter sp. UBA3025 | reverse complement strand
TATCTTTCCATGGTTTCGCATTTTTTCTAGGTGGAATCACCGCATGTGCTTGCCGATCTGCAATGACCTGACGGCATTGCTTGGTGTCATAAGCTCCATCGGTATAAACAGAGTCAATCTGCTCATCTTGTGGAATCTGATTAAGTAAATCACCAAGCACCTGTGAATCACTGACATTATTGGTTGTGAGCTGAATAGCGCGTATTTGTAGGGTTTTGGCATCT
Organism: Acinetobacter sp. UBA3025; assembly: GCF_002367915.1. Lineage (NCBI taxonomy): Bacteria > Pseudomonadati > Pseudomonadota > Gammaproteobacteria > Moraxellales > Moraxellaceae > Acinetobacter > Acinetobacter sp. UBA3025. Next base: position 11,993 of record NZ_DFDO01000005.1, on the reverse strand, counting down.
ATACCAATATGTAGTTTACGCCATTGGCGACGATATTCAGCTCCATGTTTCTTGCGTTTCCATTCGCCCTCACCTAGAAACTTCATGCCTGTAGAGTCTAC
>NZ_DFDO01000005.1:0-11534 GCF_002367915.1 Acinetobacter sp. UBA3025 | reverse complement strand
AATCAGACTTTGCACAAAGCCAGTGACCATACGTAAAGATAGACGGAATAAGGATTTAATCATTAAGCAGCATTGGATAGCTGCGTCGGAGTAGGTTTGATTTCGCCCTTGTTTGCCTTTTGATGGAGCATACCATTGCGTAGCAGGATCAAACCAAATGGCAATATTTCCGCGACTCATGAGTACTCGGTTATATGCGGGCCAATTGGTTGTGCGGTAGATTTTATGTGTAGGCTTCTTCATTTGAAAATTATATCGCTGAAAAAGCCTTTACAGATAGGTTTGTGCAACAAAGCCAATTCAGGACTAAAACGTTTAGCCATTTCTTGAATCTCCAAAGATTAAAGTTACGTTATCTTTAGAGGGATGTGCTGTCCATTATTTTGTCTAGGATCAAAAGCACGGTTTTCAATTGGCATCTTTAAATTGCAGATAAATAAAATCCAAACAAGAATAATCTTTATTATTCTGACATTTATCAAACATTTCCTTCACATTAGCTGGCTTATTTTTCAACCATATATAAAAATTAGGATCTTTTATATATGAATTTAATTTATCTTCTTCTAAATAATAATTTTTACTTAATATATTTATATTTAATAAATTACTTTTACATATCTCGTTATTTACATCAAAATTAAACAATCTAATATCATCTAAAGATTTGTATTCTATATTATAGGTAACTCCTTTTTCGAAGTGTTGTTTATATAAGCTATCATTACAAATCGAAGAAAAATTAAAAGGTATAAATTCATTGTAGAATTTTTTTAAATCTACTTCATTAAGGGTATATTTTTTTAAACGGTATACTTTTTTTGCATACAATGTGTCCAAATACAAAAAATCATTTAAATAATATTCTCCATTTTCTTCTGCTCTATATTTTTTATAATATATGTATTCATAAAAATATTGATTATCAGATTTAGGCAGCTCAGACCCATTATCATTATGTTCAATAAAAAATAATAGCAAAACTCCCAAAATAATAATAAATAAAATTACACCAAACAAATCTTCTTTATATTTTTTAAACCAGTCCCTTAGTTTTTCTTTATTTATATATATGAAATAATAAATTGCTATGAAAATAAAGAAAAAAATAACTCTTAATAATACAGCTATATTTCTTTCTTCGCTATTGTATTTACTATACCACCCATGCTTACAATTGCCATGTGTACATGATTCTCGTACTATATCGGAAGTCCAATCAATTATTCCCCAATAAAATAAAATTAAGAAAATAGCTAAACTAATAAAAAAATACCTTGGCATATTAATCTCATTTTTTTACTTTCTTTATTTAAGAAAAAATATTATACATGTATAAAAAGCAATCACTTATTGTCATATGCGTATTCTTTATCTGCTGATGGCACCCATACTGTTAGTGGCAGGTTTTCTGCATCTGCAGACCCAGTCTCATCCGCAGCTAAAATTTAATTCCCTGACCGACCGTCTTACCCACCCTTTCGATCCCCGCCTGCGCTTTCGGGTCGATCAGGTGGATCCTGGTTTTGGCCTCAGTCGAGAAGAAGTGATTCAACTCTCCAGGGAGGCGGTCGAGATCTGGCATCGTGGCACCGGTCGCGATGATCTGATGATTTATGATGAGAATGCCAAACTGGCGATCAAGCTGATCTATGACCAGCGTCAGCAGGAATACAATGCGCTCAAGCAGACCACTCAAAAACTGCTACAGGATGAGGCACAGTATCAACGTCAGGCAGAAAACCTAAGTAGCTCTAAACAGTATATTGATCAGCAACATCAGCGTTTAGCCCAGCAGCGCATCCAGCTAGAGGCTGAATTGCAGCAGCTACTGCAACAGCGTAATCAGCCAGGATTATCGGCTTATGAACAGCAGCAGCTACACCAGCAGTTTGAAGCATTTCAACAACGCACGGAGCAATTCCAGCGTGAAGCGAACTATTTGCAACAGCAGCAGCTGGCTTTCAACAATCAGGTCTCGAGCTATCAGAGCAATGTGAAACAGCATGAGAACAATATTACCCTGGCTCAACAGCGTTTTCCGCCACGTGAATTCCATAAAGGTGTGTTCAAGGGCGATGAAATCCATGTCTATCAGTTTGATGCCAAGGATGACTTGCGTCTGACCCTGGCACATGAGCTGGGGCACGCCCTAGGATTACTGCATCATAATGACCCGGAAGCGCTGATGTATCCAGTACTAGGCCAACAGAAACTGAAAAATTTTGAACTGCGCCCGGCAGATAAAACCTTGCTGTATACACGCAAGTAAAGGTAGCTTTAAACCCCTATAATTTTTACGACTTTATTGTCTGTAAAGCGTCCACATCAGCGTATTTCATGTTATTGTGATGGGCTCAACATCCACCTGAACCCCGTATGGAGATCGGCATGAGTTATTACCATATCCTGATTGAAGTAAACGACCATATCAGCACGATTGATGAAACTCGTGATATTGAAATCTTTGATATTGTGGAACTTCAGCCTTATCTGCACTCCATCCTGATTCCGTATTTCAATGAGCAGCTGATTGAACTGGAAGATGAAAATATCGCCTTTGAGGATATTCTGCATCTGGAAGTGAAACAGACCCTGTTACCGATCAATGACCTGATTGACGAAGAACAGAAACTGCTGCCAAGCGATACCGATATCACCATCACTGCGTATGAGATCTTCAATAACCGGGAGCTCAGCCAGGATGTCACCACTGTGATTTTTGACCTGCTGGAAGCAATCAAGCTCGAAGCTTAAAGCAAAAAATACCTGCAAATAAAAAAGTCCTCAAATGAGGACTTTTTTCTGTTTATGGTCTTGCTATTTAGACCAGCTTAGATCGAGAATGAAGAACCACATCCACAAGTGGTGGTTGCATTTGGGTTTTGTACCACAAAACGTGAACCTTCTAGGCCTTCAACATAGTCAACCACTGAACCAACCAGATATTGATAGCTCAGAGAATCGACCAGCATTTTGACATCGCCATTGACGAATTCTGCATCATCTTCATTTTGGCTTTCCGCAAAGTTAAAGCCATAAGAGAAACCTGAACAGCCGCCACCGGTGACATACACACGGAGCATTAAGTCTTGGTTACCTTCACTGTCACGCAACTGGCGTACTTTATTTGCGGCATTGTCGGTGAGCACAAGCGCTTGAGCATTCATGGCGGATTCCTCTGTTGAATGGAATGTCTTTAAAAAGAAAAGACCATATTTCAAGTATAACACACTCAATATATGGTCAGTCTGTACAGATTAAAAGTCAAATCAGAGTAATTTTATCAGGATTGTTTATAGTTCTCATCCTGTAATGCACATTCGAAGTTTTTCGGATTCTGCTTGCAGCGGAATTGCCAGAGTAACTTCATCATGCGTTTGTCATAAATACCACGTTTGGTCAGGTCAATCCGCGAATCACGCATCAGCTTTTGGTAACCCGGTTTATCTGCCTCAGGAATATCCATCCAGTATTTAGAGGGAATATCTGCCTTCATTTTACCTAAAATTCCAAAAGCACGTGGTAACTGGCTTTTCACCCATTCACGTGATTTTTGTCCGTATCCAGCCGGGAATTTATCCGGACGAATAATGATATTACCAGTGACCTGTAACACCGGATAATTCACAATAGCACCCTTGCTTCCCAAACCTTTATGCAGTTCTAATGGTTTAAATACGGCAGCCGGCGCACCAATAATATCGACCTGGCCATTATTAAATTTAGAGCCAAAGTTGGTCACATCAGCGCTGACTGCCTGTGCACCCACTTGTTGAACCATGATTTTTTGTGCTTCATCATAGTCAAGTACAGCAATTTTTTTTCCTGCTGCTTTCGCAACCGTATTAATGCTCCGGTCATTGACTATCAGGAAGGCATCACCTACCGGAATCACCCCTGCGACTTCATACTTGCCTTGAACCATGAGCTTGGCAAAGGTCGGACTCGCCAGGCCTTGCATCACTTTAACTGCCAGGTTCAAATCTGGAATCGCGCCAATCGCATCGAGTGAACCGGTAAATCGGTTGAACTGACGGCCGCGCATACCCGTGACACTGATCCCATCACATTTACCAGCTTTAAAATCTTCTGCGACGACAGCTTCATTGGTATTTACCCTAAGCTCGATATCAGCACCCCAGTTTTTTGCGGCCAGTTGATAGTCTTTCATTACAGCATAGACGTCGCCATTTTTGCCGACCAGATCGAATACACATACTATCTGTTTAGCCTGAGCCAGGCCTGAAACTGCCGCGAGTGCTGCACCTACAGCCAGGGCTTTCCATCCTTTCTGCATCATTTTGCTTTCCTTGATTGCCTTGTTTTTGTTATCTGCTTTAAGTGCTACATGTTATTGTTTTTTATACCAAACATGAAAGCATTATTTTTAATCAGCTTAACTGCTTTGCTATGATCTGCAATGGCAGATCTGACTTTGTTTAATATAAAAAAAGCTTAGATAAATCTAAGCTTTTTTCCTTAAAAATCAAATTATTCGCCAGAAAGTGAACATTCAAAGTTGGCTTTATCGACAGAGCAACGCGCACGTTTCAGTACTGACATCATGCTGGCATCATAAATTCCACGCTTGGTCATATCCATGCGCCCTTCACGCAATAACTTCTGGTACTTGGTTTTGTCTTCCGCGCTCAGATTCAGTTTATATTTCGCTGGAATACCTGCTTCTAGACGATTAATCATCGCCATGCTCTTAGGCAGGTTTTTAATGAACCAGTCACGAGATTTCTGGCCAAAACCAGCCGGGAATTTCTCCGGACGGATCACAAAGTCAGAGGTAACATGCAGTACCGGGAAGTTAAACATCGCACCGCTATTGCCCAAACCTTTATAGATTTCGAGTGGCTTGTACGCATACGCCGGTGCGCCCACCATATCGACCTGACCATTATTAAACTTGGCCACGAAGTTGGATACATCAGACACTACAGCCTGAGCACCTACACGTTGAACCATGATTTTTTGCGCATCATCATAGCCAAGAACTGCAAACTTCTTGCCTGCCGCTTTTTCAATAGAGTTAATATTTTTGTCACGCACAAAGATAAAAGCTGAACCCAGTGGCGCAATCCCGGCCACCTCATATTTTTTACCGCCCATGGTCGTGACCATTTTAGCCGCATTACGCTTATCCAAAGCGAAGCTAATCGCACGCTGCGCAATGGCATTACTTGGTGCGCCACCTAAGGCATCGATTGAACCAGCAAACTTGTTGTATTGACGGGCACGCATGGCAGTCATGAATACACCATCACATTTGCCAGCCTTGAAGTCATTGTCAGCGACGGCTTCATCCTGACGGGCGATCAGATTGATATCTGCGCCCCAGCCTTTTGCTGCCAGCGCCCATTCCTGAGCCATCTGGAAAGACTCGCCAGATTTACCAAGTAGGTCAAACACACAGATATCGACCTTTTCTGCATGTGCCACACCTGCAAAACCAAATGCAGAAAATGCAGCCAATGATAAGAGTGTTTTTTTCATTTTAGTTATCCTTTGAAATCTTGTTGTTAGCTGAGTGTCCGTACACGCGTCAAATATTAAGCAAATTTATTTCAAAAAAATAGAGCATTTACTCCAGATAAAAGCGGCTTTTTGGCCTATAAAGATAAATCAGCTTTTTCTGATTTCTTTCATCTTATTTTTTTATAAATATATCAGTATCTTAACATCTTAACTTGACTACTTTGAATTACATTTCATTCGATGTAGTTACAAAGATATACATGATTTTAAAACTATTCACCACTGATTGAGCACTCAAAATTGGTTCTTTCCACAGTACAGCGTGCCCGTTTTAATACTGTCATCATGCCAGCGTCATAGATACCCTGCTTGGTTAAATCCATGCGTCCTTCACGCAGAATTTTCTGATAACTGACCTGTTGCTCACGGCTCAGGTTCAGAATATATTTACGTAGGATTTCTGCTTCCATCCGTTTTACCATCGCGAAGCTGCGGGGTAACTGCTTAACAAACCATTGTCGGGAATTGGCTGCAAACTGTTCCGGAAATTTATCCGATCGAATAATCAGATCTGCTGTGACATTGACCACCGGAAAGTTGATCATGGCTCCTTTCTGCCCTAGTCCTTTGGTCACTTCAAGAGGTTTAAAGGCATAAGCGGGCGCTGCCACAATATCTACTTCACCCTGATTAAATTTACGGATGAAATTGGAAATTTCCGAATTCACCGGTACAGCTTCTACCCGGTTCACCATAATGGTTTGGGCATAGTCATAATGTAGAACTGCAAACTTTTTGCCCTTAATATGTTCCAGCTTGTTCATATTACGATCACGGACAAAGATATAAGCAGGACCAATCTGGCCAATTCAGGCTACTTCAAATTTTTCCTTGCCGATCTGGATGGTCATGCGTTTGGTATTACGTTTATCCAGCACATAACTCACCGCTTTCATGGCAATGTCATTATTAGGAACACCGCCAATGGCATCAATGGAGCCGGCAAATTTGTTATAAGCTCGCGCACGCATGGATGTCATATAGAAGCCATCGCACTTTCCAGCTTTGGCATCTTGATCGACTTTAGCTTCATCCTGATAAGCAATCAATTGAACCGTAGCCCCCCACTGCTTGCTGGCCAATGCCCACTCTTCCAGCAGCTTGAAGGATTCACCCGATTTTCCCAGTAAATCAAATACACAGACATTGACTGGGGCAGCATGTGCACTTGAAGCCCATAGGCCCAGTGCGGATAAAATTAAAAATCTATTTTTCATTTTTATTCTACTCAATATTATTATGAACCTTGATGGCTCTATCTTTCGGTTTTTAAACAAAATAGAGTATTTACTCAAAATATAGTTCATCATATATGAATCTATAAATTTTTAAAGCCTGAACAGGATAAGCTGCAACGAAGATTTTTTGTTTTCTTCCGGCTTTCCATTAGAATAGCGGCATTCTCTTTTGCTCTTGTTAGTAAGTTCAATGATTCAGTTAGACCAAGTTTCGTTACGCCGTGGTGGGCGAGTGTTATTTCAAAAAGCCTCCATGCAGCTTCATCCCGGCTGGAAAATTGGTTTAACCGGCGTGAATGGCGCAGGAAAATCAACCCTGTTTGCGGCTCTTTTAGGTGAGCTCAGTGCAGATGAAGGTTCACTAACCCGTCCATCCGTGTGGACCGTAGCGCATATGGCTCAGGAAATTAAAGCACTAGATATGCCGGCCATTGATTTTGTTCTGTCAGGCGATGAAGAGTATTGGGATATACAGGCCAAACTTGCGCATCCAGAACAGCTGTCCGATGCAGAACTGGCACAGCTACATGGCCGTTTCGACGAGATTCATGGCTATTCTGCACCATCAAAAGCAGCTCAGTTAATGGCCGGTCTGGGCTTTATGGATCATCAGATCCGTCTGGATGTTTCCAGTTTTTCAGGCGGTTGGCGGATGCGACTGAATTTGGCCCGTACCCTGATGAGCCGTTCCGACCTGCTATTACTCGATGAACCAACCAACCACTTGGATCTGGATGCGATCTTGTGGCTCGAAGATTGGTTAAAGGCGTATGAAGGCACTTTAGTGCTAATTTCGCATGACCGTGATTTTCTGGATGCTGTGACGGATCATATTCTGCATATCGAAAATCAGGAACTCACCCTCTATACCGGCAATTATTCAACTTTTGAAGTGACCCGTAGTGAACGTCTGGCGCAACAGCAACAAGCCTTTGAGAAACAGCAAGAAGCCCGGGCACATCTACAAAAATTTATTGACCGTTTCAAAGCTAAAGCGACCAAAGCACGTCAGGCGCAAAGCCGAATTAAAATGCTGGAGCGTATGCAGGATCTCGCCCCTGCTCATGTGGATACACCTTTTACTTTCAGTTTCCGTGAACCGACCAAAATGAGTTCACCCCTTCTGGCCTTGGAACAGGCAGAAATTGGTTATGGCGATAAATCGATTGCCAGCAAAATTAACCTGCAAATTACTCCAAATTCTCGCATTGGGTTACTGGGGATGAATGGTGCAGGTAAATCAACCCTGATCAAAACCTTAGTCGGAGATTTGCCCTTATTAAAGGGTCAACGTAAGGCCTCAGAATTACTCAATATTGGCTATTTTGCTCAGCACCAGATGGATGCTTTGGATGCTAATGCCAGCCCGATGCTGCAACTGGCACGCATCGCCGACCCAAAAATCAGCGAAGCTTCTTTACGTTCTTTTCTCGGCAGTTTCGGTTTTAGCGGTGAGCGCATGGATACCCCATGTGAGAGTTTTTCTGGGGGTGAACGTGCCCGTTTAGCTTTGGCTTTAATTGTTTGGCAGCGTCCAAATGTACTGATTCTGGATGAACCGACGAACCATCTGGACCTGGATATGCGCCATGCCCTGACTATGGCTTTGCAGGATTTTGAAGGTGCGGTGGTGCTGGTCTCGCATGAACGTCAATTGATTGCAACAGTATGTGATGAATTGCTGTTAGTACATGCTGGACGTTGTAGCGAATTTGAGGGCGATCTGCAAGACTATGCCAAATGGTTACGTGAAGCGCGTCAACAGCAGATTAATGCGCAGAATGCCTTAGCCAAAGCGCAGGTAGTAGAAACAGAAGCTAAACCTGTGGTTGTAGCCAAAGTAGATAAGGAAGCACAGCGTAAACTGGCCGCCCAGCGTCGTGAGCAGACTCGTCCGATTCGCAAGAATATCGAAAAATGTGAAGCGCAAATCGACAAGTTACAGCCGCGTCTGGCAGAAATTGAAGAATTGCTGGCAGATAACGCTTTATATGAAGCTGCACGTAAAGATGACTTGCTGAAACTCATGAACGAGCAGACTGAACTGAAACAGAAACTGGAAACTGCCGAAGAGCGAATGCTGGAACTGATGATGGAGCTGGAAAGTTTGGAGCAATCTTTTCAGGAAGGTTAAGTTTTAAACCTTGATTCAAATCTTAGAGATTAGCTACAACTGGAGCTAATCTCTTTTTTTATACTTTTTATATATTGCTCTCTCCATCTTTTTCCTAATTTCTTCGTCAAAACCGTTTTTGACATATTTTGTAGTGAATTACGCAAATCCTATATAAGTTTATTTTTTAAACACTCTGATGTCTTATTTCATACATTAATTTACAGCGATTTCTTGGCGCATAAGGCTCTAATAAAAGTGTTTTTTATTTTTGGCAGCCTTGATACGAGTCTGTTTAATGTTGAACTAGAGAGAGGAAATCCGCATGCGTGCTCTTACCTATCATGGTGCTCGGGATGTACGAGTTGAATCCGTTCCAGATCCAGTGATTCAGGAACCAGATGACGTCATTTTAAGGGTGACAGCGACTGCCATCTGTGGCTCAGATCTACATCTATACCGGGGTAAAATCCCGGCCACTGAAGACGGTGATATTTTCGGCCATGAATTTATGGGAATTGTAGAAGAAGTCGGCCCTGCAGTGACAGAAGTCAAAAAAGGTGACCGGGTAATTATTCCTTTCGTGATTGCATGCGGTCACTGTTTTTTCTGTGAACATGAACTGATGGCTGCCTGTGAAAATACCAATACGGGTCGTGGTGCGATCCTGAATAAAAAACAGATTCCACCAGGAGCGGCCTTGTTTGGCTTTAGCCATCTGTATGGTGGTATACCGGGTGGTCAAGCTGAATATGTGCGGATCCCCAAGGGCAATGTCGGACCGTTTAAGGTTCCCGGGTCCCTACCTGATGAAAAAGTATTATTCCTGACCGATATTTTGCCAACAGCTTGGCAGGCGGTAACCAATGCTCAAGTCACCCGTGGTTCTACAGTGGCGATTTATGGTGCAGGTCCAGTCGGTCTGTTATCTGCAGCTTGTGCACGAATGCTCGGTGCCGAACAGATCTTCATGGTAGACCATCACCCTTATCGCTTGCGATTTGCTCATCAAACCTATGGGGTCATTCCGGTCAACTTTGATGAAGTCGATGCAGCTGAATTTATTATTCAAAATACAGCAGGTTATCGTGGTGTTGACGCGGTTATTGATGCCGTTGGTTTCGAAGCCAAAGGCAGTGTTCTGGAAACCGTAATGACCAACCTGAAATTAGAAGGTTCGAGTGGTTCAGCGCTCAGACAATGTATTGCAGCAGTCCGACGCGGCGGTGTGGTGAGTGTACCGGGGGTTTATGCCGGTCCAATTCATGGCTTCCTGTTTGGTGATGCCTTTGACAAAGGTTTGACTTTTAAAATGGGACAAACCCATGTGCATAAATACTTGCCGCAGTTGCTCGAACATATTGAAAATGGAGATCTGTCTCCAGATGTGATTATTACCCATCGCATGAAACTGGAAGATGCTGCGGAAGGTTACCGTATTTTTGATAAGAAGGAAGAAGACTGTCGTAAAGTCATTCTGACACCGTAAATGTACTAAAAAAATAAAAAGCGCCGTTAGGCGCTTTTTTTATTTTTGATCACCATTTTATAAACCATACTTTTTCTATTTTCAGTTTTAAAAGTTCAGATCTATTGCCTGTTTATCAGATGAACTGGCACTAGGTCACGTGATGACCCAGCTTAAAAAAACTAAGCTATAGAAGTAAAAGTTGGAAAAATCTATAACCCTATGATTCATTAATAAAAATGAAATTTCACTTGATTATTAAATTAATTGTGTAGTTTATCTACAGTGAAGATCTTTAGAATTAAAATATGTTCCACGCTAATTATTAATTAAATCTACAATATCAATATAAGCTATTAATTTTTAAATTATTTATATAATTTTCTATTAAAAAACAGATAAAAATTCACTTGAACTGGTCACTTTTATAAACAGAGAATATATGGCTTTAACCAGTCTTTTAAATTCAAAAACCTATTTTAAATTTAAAATCACTTATCCACAAGATATAGAAATTAAATTTGAATTTAAAAAAGAGAGATAAAAAAGACAATATGACTTGTGGATAAATACTATCTTATTCACATAAAAAAATATGGATAACTTTGCAGTTATCCACACGATTGATCGGGGTTTAAGCAAGATTTAAAACAATACTATTCAAATATTTTTACAAAATTTCGAATTAACTTGATAAATTATTGAAAGTTTAGGATTTCAAAAATCTAAGTTCTAGAATTTTCCATTCATCCTCTAGCTTCCAGATCTCTTGAAGACGCTGTTTATTATTTTCCAGTCCAATCAAGGTTCGGCATTCAGTCTGGTCTTCATTGTACTCGTATTCTTCATATTCTATGTCTGGCTTCAGCGGTTTCCATACGCCGTTTTGTACGGCATGCGCAATCCGGTCATAACGCAGATAGCTTCCTTCTACGCGGCCTTCCTGTTCAAAAACCACCTGAAAGTCCTGATGTTCATAGTGGCGCAGCACATCATAGTCGCCACTGTAGAATGCATTGGCCCAGATCTCACGTATTTCTTCAAGCTGGCTATCCATGGATAAACCTCTTTATAAATAAGACTTGATTCTACTGAACCAGGCTTTTTTGAAACCTAATATCAGCGGATCATTGGTCTAAAAAATGCTTAGATTAAAATTATTCTAAAC
>NZ_DFDO01000008.1:0-23556 GCF_002367915.1 Acinetobacter sp. UBA3025 | reverse complement strand
TGAAGGTCGCTGGTGGTGGGAAGAAGCCACCCATAAAGAATGTGGCTTACATGCCGGCAACTTGAAAAAATAATCTTAAAAAACCATCCGTTCGTCGGGTGGTTTTTTTGTGAACCAATCGGCTACAGAAAAATCAGTACCTTTATGCGACAAAATCGCTATACTTTGTAATGTGATACCAATAATTCTAACAAGGTTGCTTATACATGAGCAGCTGAAGAAAATGCAGTGAGGCAATCTACGCTATGCGTCCATTACATCCGATTGACTTTATTTTTTTGTCTTTAGAGAAACGGCAGCAGCCTATGCATGTAGGCGGGTTATTTTTGTTTCAAATTCCTGACAATGCACCAGCCTCTTTTATCCAGGATCTGGTGACTGATATTCGTAATTCCAAATCCTCACCGATTCCTCCATTTAATAACTATTTAAACGGTTTATTTTGGGATGAAGATGAAGAGTTTGATTTAGATCATCATTTTCGTCATATTGCCTTACCGAAACCTGGGCGTATCCGCGAGCTGCTGACTTATATTTCCCAAGAACACAGCGCACTGATTGACCGCGCTAAACCTTTATGGACCTGTCATATTATTGAAGGCATTGAAGGCAACCGTTTTGCCATGTACTTCAAGATTCACCATGCGATGGTAGATGGTATTGCAGGCATGCGTCTGGTAGAAAAATCACTTTCCCATGATCCACATGCGAAAAGTATTGTGCCACCTTGGTGTGTAGAAGGTCCACGAGCAAAACGTCTGAAAGCGCCGAAAGTCAGCCGCATGAAGAATGTGTTACAGGCGATTAAAGGCCAGCTGGAATGTACGCCACGAGTGGCTTATGAATTATCACAAACCGTACTGAAAGATATGGGGCGTAATCCGGATTATGTGTCCAGCTTTCAAGCACCAAGTTCTATTTTAAATCAGCGCGTCAGTGCTTCACGTCGTTTCGCAGCCCAATCTTTTGAATTCTCACGTTTACGTCATATTTCTAAAGCTTTAGGTGTAACGATTAATGATATCGTGTTAGCGATCTGTTCAGGTGCCTTACGCGAATATTTACTCACACAAAATGCCTTGCCGAAAAAACCATTAATTGCAATGGTGCCCGCTTCTGTACGTAGCGATGACTCCGATGTTTCCAACCGTATTACCATGATTCTGGCGAATCTGGGCACGCATAAGGATGATCCTTTGGAGCGTCTTAAAACGGTACGTCGCAGTGTACTCAGTGCTAAAGAACGCTTTAAGCGCATGAATGCCAATCAGATTCTGAACTATAGTGCTTTTGTCTACGGTCTTGCAGGATTCAATATTGCATCTGGCTTAATGCCAAAACGTCAGGCATTTAACGTGATCATTTCCAATGTCCCTGGTCCTCAGGAACCTCTGTACTGGAATGGCGCACGTTTGGAAGCCTTATATCCGGCTTCGATTGTACTGGATGGACAGGCACTGAATATCACCATGACCAGTTATATGGACAAGCTTGAAGTAGGTCTTACTGCTTGCCGTAATGCTCTACCCAAAATGCAGAATCTATTGACTCATCTTGAAGAAGAAATTCAACGCTTCGAACGGATTGTGGATGGTGAACCCGTCCCAAGTGCGAAAGCGGTCAGTTAGCCGCGGACGAATAAAATCTGGCAATGGACTGCTAAAAAGTGTGTGAGCACTTTTGCCAATCATTTAGTAAAAAATAAAGGGGCAATTTAAGCCCCTTTATTTTATTCTTTTTACAGTTTGAATGAAATTCATACAACCGCAATCTATTTTGGTTTAATTAACTTTTAATAGTACGACATTGTTTCAATAACTGATGGCAGACAGAGCGAATCATAGAAGCTGTAATCTGAACTTCATTCCCGCGTTCATCCACAATATATCCTGCATGCACAGCCTTTGGTTCTAATACGTGTTTCAAGCTTTTATTGATTACAACTTTACTCATACTCATCATAGACTCCTTTTGCTAAGCCTAGAACTGGGAGAAAGGCTTTGGCTAATTTGATGTTTCTAGTATTGTAAATATCAGTAGAGTTGTAAAATTTCAGATGTAACAAGTGTTTAACGATATTCTGTTACAATTTCAGCTGAGAATGATATCGTATTGCTCTTGCGTGTATAAATTTTCGACCTGGAATTTAATTACACGATTAATAAAGTGTTCCAGATCCGCTACAGCTGGGGCTTCTGCAGTCAACAGCCGATCAATCACTGCCGGATGGGCAACAACAGTAAAGCCACTTTGTGATTCATAAGCGCGAGCATAGCGCAGGATTTCCCGAAAAATTTCGTAACACACTGATTCTGCTGTTTTCACATATCCACGTCCCTGACAGGTCGGACAGGACTCGCATAACAAGTGTTCCAAAGACTCACGGGTACGCTTACGCGTCATCTCCACCAACCCCAGTTCAGACACCTGGGTGATCTTGGTTTTGGCATGATCACGTTCCAGCATTTTCACAAACTGGTTCATCACCTCTTCACGGTGCTGGGCTTCCTGCATGTCAATGAAGTCGATGATGATAATACCGCCCAGATTACGCAGACGCAGCTGACGTGCAATGACCTGTGTGGCTTCCATATTGGTTTTAAACACTGTATCTTCCAGCGAACGACCGCCCACATAAGAACCGGTATTGACATCAATGGTGGTCATGGCTTCAGTCTGGTCAATCATCAGATAACCACCAGACTTCAGTGCTACGCGGGTTTGTAAAGCCTTTTGCAGATCTTCTTCGACATTGTACAAATCGAAAATTGGTCGTTCGCCCGGATAATGTAGTAAACGGTCTTTCATGTTCGGCACGAATTCATCCACAAACTCTTTCAGCTTGCCGTGAATTTCGCGTGAATCGATATAGATTTTTTCGGTTTCTTCATTGGCCAGGTCACGAATGACACGCTGTGGCAAAGGCAGCTCTTCAAAGATCAATGAAGGCACTGCGATAACTTTTTGCTTGCGCTGGATGTATTCCCACAGTTTGGCTAAGTAAGCCATATCCTGAGCAATGGCTTCTTCTTCAATGCCATCCGCAGCAGTACGGACAATCACGGAACCCGGCAGCTTGTGTTCTGCCTGAATACGTTCAATGATCGAGCGTAAACGATTGCGTTCATCTTCAGATTCAATCCGCTGCGATACGCCAATATGATTGCCATATGGCATCAGGACTAAATAACGTGAAGGAATAGAAAGATCAGTAGACAGACGTGCACCTTTGGTTCCGAGCATGTCTTTCATCACCTGAACGGTAAGAATCAGACCCGGCTGCAATAGCTCAAATACATTCGGCGTTGGCTGGTTACGTGGCCAGACCATGTCATTGATATGCAAAAAAGCCGTTCTGGACAGGCCAATATCAACAAAAGCGGCCTGCATGCCCGGCAAGACCCGGACCACTTTTCCTTTATAGATATTCCCGACCAATCCGCGCTTGGCCGTACGCTCGACAAACAGTTCATTCACCGTGCCGTTTTCAATCAACGCCACCCGACATTCCATCGGTGTGACGTTAATCAACAACTCGTCAGACATAACAACACTCAAAACATTATAAGAATTCTTTTTCAGCAGTTAATTTAGTGCCTTAACCGTCTGCAATAACTGTACTGTTTCATATAGTGGCAATCCCACTACATTCGAATAACTACCTTCTATTCTTGGAATATAACGCGCTGCAATTCCCTGTATTGCATAGGCGCCTGCTTTCCCAAGCGGCTCACCTGTTGCCCAGTAACTTTCCATATCATGGCTATTTAGTGGCTGAAATTCAACCTGTGTACGAACTACTATACTGTATTTTTCTTCTTTTGTGCGGACGCACACTCCAGTATACACATCATGCCATCTTCCTGAAATTTTTTCCCACATTTCAAAGGCATGCTGTTTGGATTCAGGTTTCCCCAAAATCTCATTATTCACACCTAAACTGGTATCCGCAGCAATAATAATGGCATCCGGATACAGCTTGGCCACCGCCTCTGCTTTGACTTGCGCCAGACGTTCGACATAGGCTGCAATGGATTCATTTTCCAGTACAGATTCGTCTACATCTGGGCTACAGATCTCAAAGCTTAGCCCGAGTTGCTGTAAAAGTTCACGGCGTCGAGGGGAACTGGAAGCAAGAATTAAATGCGCCATTTTCTCAAAAAGTAATAAAGCACTGGCCATATGATGACACTAGTCAGCATGGGAATCCAATGTCGTGCAAATGAGAATTGTACGCCGGTCGAAATCTGGGCAAAAAAGATAATCATCAAATGTGCCAGAATCGCAATTGTCGTGATGACCCATAAATTAGCAAAGGTCAGAATACGGCGCTCACGGGTCAGGAAACGTGCCACAAAAGCAATGATGATAAAGCTAAGTGCATTGAGACCTAAAGGCGCATCAAGCAGTAAATCAATGAAGATCCCGGTAGCAAATGCAAACCAGATCCCGCACCAGGTCGGCTGACACAATACCCAGAACAGCATAACCATTAACATAAATAATGGACGCCATCCCGAAGTCTCGTAAGACAGTGGATAGACTGAGAGAACAGAAGCCACGATCACCGAAATGACAATGGCAAATAAAGGATCACGATGTGTTTTAGGTCGCATCTTAGCGATTGACATGCGGTTGCTCCATCGCTAATGAGTCAGAGAACAGCACGACGACATGATGACCACCGGCCAACTGTGCCGCTGGAGTAACATCAATCTGGGCAAATTCTCCTGAATTATGCCGTTTCACATTGGATACTGTTCCCACCAGATAACCTGCCGGAAAATGCTGTCCCAGACCTGAACTGTAAACTTTTTCACCAACTTTGATATTGGCGCTGGTCGGTACATATTCCATTTTCAGGCGTCCCAGATCCCCGGTTCCCGACACAATGGCACGCATGCCAGTATGTTCCAGACGCACCGACAAGGAGTGTTCTTTATCAGAGAGCAGCATGACCCGGCTACTATGCGGATAGACATCAATAATCTGTCCCATAATCCCCATGTCATCCAGTACGGTCTGACCGACTTTCAGCTTGTTATTGGAACCACGGTTGATCACGATGATATGGCGCAACGGATCAGCATCGGTACCAATGACCTCAGCAATTTCCATACGTCCATCAAGAATCAGAGGGGTATCTAAAAGACCGCGTAAACGAGTATTTTCTGCAGAAAGTTCTGCAATTTTTTGTAGGCGAACTTGCGCCTGCAATAGCTCAGCCTGCATCGCGGTATTTTCACGACGCAGTTGCGCTTCAGATTTGGTTTGTTGATTCAGCCATTCTCGCGACAGTACCGGATAGCTGGCCACGGCATAAATGGGGTTATAGGCCGCGTACAAGACATCCCTTGCAGGTTGAACAACATGTGGCATGCGCCAGTCAAAGAACAGCACCACCAGACATGTTATCAGTGCAATGATAAAAGAGCGAAAAGATGGCGGTTGTCGAGAAAACAGATGTGCTTGCACCCGCCGAATCCTTGTCTTAGCCTACAAATAACATGTCATGATTTGGATTGTCGAAGAATTCGAGTACCTTACCACCACCACGAGTCACGCAAGACAGTGGATCTTCAGCAACCACAACAGGCAGACCTGTTTCTTTTGCAAGAAGCTTGTCCAGGTTACGCAGCAATGCACCACCACCGGTCAACACGATCCCGCGTTCAGCGATGTCAGAAGACAGTTCAGGAGGTGTTTGTTCCAATGCAGATTTCACCGCAGACACGATGTTTTGTAGTGGATCAGAGATCGCTTGAGTGACTTCATCCGAGTTCACCACAATCGCGCGAGGCACACCTTCAGCCAAGTTACGGCCACGAACTTCAATTTCCAGCGGTTTTGCACCTTCATCTGGAAGTGCCATGCCAACTTCTTTTTTGATCACTTCAGCTGTGGTTTCACCGATCACGCAACCATGTGCCTTACGTACGTAGTTGATGATCTGTTCATCAAATACATCACCGCCAATACGCAGCGAGTCTGCATATACACAGCCCTGCAATGAAATGACTGCAATCTCAGTTGTACCGCCGCCCACATCAACAACCATCGAACCACACGCCTGCTCAACCGGCATGCCTGCACCAATTGCAGCAGCCATCGGTTCTTCAATCAGACGTACTTCACGTGCACCCGCATTATAAACTGCTTCACGGATCGCACGGCGTTCAACCAGTGTCGATTTACATGGCACGCAAACCACCACGCGTGGCGCTGGCGGGAATAAACGTTTTTCGTGTACCTTACCAATGAACTGATTTAACATGGTTTCGGTCACTTCGAAATCCGCAATCACACCGTCTTTCATCGGACGGATTGCAGAAATATTTGCTGGGGTACGACCAAGCATTTGTTTCGCGTCAAGACCTACGGCAGCAACAATTTTATGTGAACCACTGTGACGGATGGCTACAACCGTCGGTTCATTTAATATAATGCCTCGTCCTGGCGCATAAATAAGTGTATTTGCAGTACCTAAATCAATAGCGAGATCTGGCGAAAACAAGCCTATTAGTCGTTTTAGAATCACGGGGACGTTCTCAGTTAAACTTTATATGGACGCAAGGTGGCCACTTTAACTAAATGTGATGATTTGGACAAGTCAATCGCTTATCATAACGCATGATAATTTGAATTTTTTTTAATACTGATTAGGTAATATTATGTCTACATCGGATGCACAGTCTTCTGCAGATTTAAATGCAGAAACAGTTTCAGCTATTGCCAACCTCGCAAGGTTATCTCTTAATGATACGCAATCTGCTGAATATGCTCAAAGTTTAAATAAAATTTTAGGCATGATGGAAACCCTGAAAGGCATCGATACTGACGGTGTTGAACCACTGAAAAGCCCTTTCGACCACCCACAGCCTTTACGTGAAGATGTCGTGTCGGAAAGTAATCATCGTGAGGAATACCAAGCAGTTGCACCTGCTGTACAGGACGGTTTGTATCTCGTCCCACGCGTGATTGAGTAATTATTACCCAGTTCATTCTTTTTATTAAATTAAACGTAAAGAATTATTTCTCATGACAGATTTACACCGCTTATCCATTCGTGAACTGACTGAAGGTTTGGCAAATGCTCAATTTTCATCCCGCGAATTGACTCAACACTATTTAAAACGCATCGAAAAAATTGATGCACAGGTCAAAGCTTATGTGACCGTGACTGCTGAACAGGCATTAGCTCAAGCTGATGCTGCCGATGCTGCAATCAAAGCTGGCAATGCCACTGCCCTGACTGGCGTGCCCATTGCACATAAAGATATTTTCTGTACCCAAGGCATTAAAACCACAGCCGGTTCTAAAATGCTGGACAATTTTATCTCTCCTTACGACGCGACCGTTGTAGCGAAAGGTAAAGCTGCGGGCTTAGTCACACTTGGTAAAGTGAACATGGACGAATTCGCCATGGGTTCAACTTCCGAGTCTTCTTATTTTGGCGCGACCAAAAATCCTTGGGCACTGGATCACGTTCCGGGCGGTTCTTCAGGTGGTTCTGCTGCGGTTGTCGCTGCGGATCTGGCACCATTTGCAACCGGTACGGATACTGGTGGTTCAATCCGTCAGCCAGCATCTTTCTGTGGTCTGACTGGTCTGAAACCGACTTATGGCCGTGTATCACGTTTCGGTATGATCGCTTACGCATCATCTTTGGATCAAGGTGGTCCAATGGCACGTTCAGCTGAAGACTGTGCTTACCTCATGAATGTCATGGCCGGTCATGATGCCAAAGATTCAACATCAATGGACAAAGATGTTGATGACTACGTTGCCAACCTGAACGGTACTTCTGTGAAAGGTCTGCGCATTGGTATTCCAAAACAGTACTTCAATGTTGAAGGTCTGGATGCAGACGTGAAAGCACGCGTTGAAGAATCATTGAAAAAACTGGAAGAAATGGGCGCAACTCTGGTTGAGATTGATCTCAACATGACTGAAGCTTATGTTCCAACCTACTACCTGATCGCACCTGCTGAAGCATCTTCGAACCTGTCTCGTTATGATGGCGTACGTTATGGCTACCGTTGTGAAGAGCCTAAAGATCTTCTCGACCTTTACAAACGTTCTCGTTCAGAAGGTTTTGGTGCTGAAGTTCAACGCCGTATCCTGATCGGTACTTATGCCCTGTCTGCTGGTTATTACGATGCTTATTATGTGAAAGCACAAAAAGTACGTCGTTTAATTCAACAAGATTTCTTAAAAGCATTTGAATCTGTAGACGTCATCGCTGCGCCTTCTGCACCGACTACTGCATACCGTATCGGGGCAAACCTGTCTCCGGTTGAAATGTACTTAGGTGACATCTATACCATCGCGGTAAACCTTGCAGGTCTTCCTGCGATTAATGCGCCTGTTGGTTTTGACAAAGACAACTTGCCAGTTGGCTTACAGCTGATTGGTAACTACTGGTCAGAATCTCAATTGTTGTCTGTGGTACACCAGTATCAACAAGCAACTGATTGGCATACTAAACGCGCTGCAATTGCTGAGGAGAATGTATAATGGCTAAAAACGCTGCTAAACCAAAATCTAACCTGATTGACGGTTGGGAAGTCGTTATTGGTATCGAGATTCACACTCAGCTTGCGACTAAATCTAAAATCTTCTCTGGTTCTTCTACCGAGTTTGGTAATGATCCAAACACTCAGGCGAGCCTTGTAGATTTGGCTATGCCGGGCGTATTGCCAGTATTAAACAAAGAAGTGGTTGATCTTGCGATTCGCTTTGGTTTGGGTATCGATGCTTATATCGACCAGGCTTCAGTATTTGCGCGTAAAAACTATTTCTATCCGGATTCTCCAAAAGGCTATCAGATCAGTCAGATGGACAACCCGATTGTGGGCTTGGGTCATATCGACATCCAGCTTGAAGACGGTACAGTAAAACGTATTGGCGTGACTCGTGCGCATCTTGAAGAAGATGCCGGTAAATCAATCCATGACCAGTTCGAAGGTATGTCAGGCATCGACTTGAACCGTGCCGGTACGCCGCTTCTAGAAATCGTATCTGAACCGGATATGCGTTCTGTTGAAGAAGCCGTTGCTTACATCAAAGCGATTCACACGCTGGTACGCTGGTTAGGTATTTCTGACGGCAACATGGCAGAAGGTTCGTTCCGTGCCGACTGTAACGTGTCTTTACGTCGTCCAGGTCAACCATTCGGTACACGTTGTGAGCTTAAAAACCTGAACTCATTCCGCTTCATTGAACAGGCGATCAACGTTGAAATTGAACGTCAAATGGAAATTCTGGAATGGGGCGGCACCATTGATCAGGAAACTCGTCTGTTCGACCCTGTGAAGATGGAAACCCGTTCAATGCGTTCTAAGGAAGAAGCGAACGATTACCGCTACTTTCCGGATCCTGACTTGTTGCCTGTGGTGATTCCAGATGCGCAAATCGAAGCGATTAAAGCACAAATGCCTGAACTGCCTGCTGCACGTCGTGCGCGTTTCGTGGCTGACTTTGGTGTGACTGAGTATGATGCTCATGTACTGACATTGACTCGTGAAATGTCAGAGTTCTACGAAGAAGTCGTAAAAGCTGCTGGCGGTGCTGCTCAAGGTAAGATTGCGGCAAACTGGGTAATGGGTGAATTCTCAGGTGCTTTAAACAAAGCTGGCTTGGACCTTGCGGATTCCCCCGTTTCTGCTGAAAAACTGGGTGGCATGATCGCGCGTATTGTCGATAACACCATTAGCGGTAAGATCGCGAAACAAGTGTTCGGCTTTATGTGGGAAGAAGGCAAAACTGCGGACGAAATTATTGCTGAGAAAGGCTTGAAACAGGAAACTGATACAGGCGCGATTGAAGCGATGATTCAGGAAGTGCTTGCTGCTAACGAGAAGATGGTTGAAGAGTATAAATCTGGTAAAGAGAAAGCATTCAACGGTCTGGTTGGTCAAGTCATGAAAGCGTCACGTGGGAAGGCTAACCCTGCTCAAGTAAATGAATTGATGAAAAAATTGATTGGTTGATTTATTCGCTAATCAGTTGATTTCATGTTATAAAAACCTCGCTTAATGCGGGGTTTTTTATGAAACATTCAATTATCTATATATTAACTACACCACCATATTTAAAAGAAATACTAAAAGAAAAAAAGCTGAGAATTTTTGCTGGCGATTTTGTTTTATCCCATGCCTCAGATGAAGTTCAAATTTTTTATAAAATTTTAGATCATGAGACACTTACAGAATTAAAAAACTTGCCTGTATTAATTACTAGTGATTCAGAGTTATTTAAAATATTAAAAATTAAAGCAGCTAGCTACGATGAAAAAAATTCTATAATTGAAATCTTATTTACAGATGAAATCGAAACCTCTAAGAAAAGAACTGATGTTATAGAAGTGAATAAAAGAATAGAGTATCTAAAAGGTGAAAGTAATGTACTATTACAGATCATTACAGCAGAAAAAGATGATTTTATTAATCAATTAATCCAAGACTATCAAACAAATAATTTTGAAGAACAACAAATAGAATTTATTCAAAAAATTAAAAGAACAACTGAACGTGAAGAAGAAAAAGTAAAAAACCTCTCGTCTTTTTTTAATAAATTAACTGCCTTTTTTGAAAAAAAACAGGAACTAGAATTCAATGAGAGATTTTTTAGAGGACATTCTTCTCTTAGGTATCGTTTGGAACCTTCAAACTATCGTTTTCATAATAGCAAAAGGATATATCTTGATAATGAAGATAAATTATTTAGAGATTTAATTATTAATGAATCTTTACACTTTCAAAACGATAAGAACTCATTAGAAATTTTAACGAGAATGCAACACTTTTCATTACCTACAAGACTACTTGACGTAACTTTAAATCCATTGACTGCTCTATATTTTGCTTGCAATAGTAAAAAAAATGAAGATGGTGAAGTAATTATAATTTTGCCAAGTAATAAAAATATTAAATATTATGATTCCGATACTGCTAGTTGCTTAACAAATTTGGCAAAACTTAATATGGTCGATAAAAATGATATAGAAAAATATTTATTAACAAAACCAACACCTAAAAAACTTAATTATAGAAAAACTTCTCACAAAAAATTTATACACTTCATTAAAGAAGATAAGCCTTATTTTCAAAACTTAATTAAAACCACTGATTTAACTCGGATTGTATGTATCAAAAGCAAACTAAATAATGAGAGAATCGCAGCTCAAACAGGTGCTTTTTTATTATTTGGTATTAAATCTAGAATGAATGAAAAGTCTGATTGTAATTATAAAATTCATAGAATAGATCTCTTGCGAAAGTTAATTCAAGAGCATCCAATTCACCATTCCAACAATTAAATTCATTCTTAGACCAAATCGTTTCCGTCTATTTCTATACCGTTCTGTTAATATCCGAAAATATTTAAGTTTGCCGTTGATATGTTCAATTGTGATCCTACGCCGACTGATTTCTTGGTTGATCTGTTTTGCTATTTTGGGTAATGATAAATTCTTAGGTTTCTTGATTGGAATGAGTAACTTACTCTTAATCTGATGAAATCCTTTATAGGCTAAATCTGCCATAATACAAGGATAAATGATCATCTCCTTAAAATACTTACGCGCAATCGTCAGATCATGTTTTCTGCCACTTTCGACCTGTATACTTACAATTTGCTTTAGTCTTGGGTTAAAAATGACCTGTGTTTTTAGCGTATGTTTCTTCTTTTTACCGCTATAGAATTTTCTTTGTTTTTTTGGGACGCTCAATCTGTGACTCAGTGACATCAACGATCACATAATCACCTTCACTAAACTTTTGATTCCTTTTGGGTAATGCAAAAATCCGTGATTGAATCAGAGCATTTTCAACTTTATGAATAGTACGATTCACATTACTTTCAGCGAGATTATAGTCAGCGGATAATTCAATTTGAGTCCTATAACAGCGTAAGTAGTTTAGAGTTAACAATAATTGATCCTCTAAACACAAAGAATGCGGCCTTCCAGATTTTTTCTTGGCAAGTTCAGCGTGTTGTAACACCGATACCATTTTTAAGAATAATGGACGAGGAACTCCAACGAGTCGTTTAAATTCCCCATCATTAAATCGAGTTAAATTTTCATATTTCATGGGGCTAGTATAAACAATTTTTTACTTTAGCAAGAGATCTAATACGTATTGATAAAAACTCTAAAGCCGATCTTTTAAAAGAACTTGATTTAGTTAATATTAATTCAAGAACTATTTACCCGAATTTAGAGAATACAGCAAAATATTTGTTAGAAAAATATAAATGAATATGAAAAAACTATCCTTCCTCACCAAACTCGAAGATTTAGGACATATCCAAATTTCTAAATCCTTCTTTATGCGCTACTTCTGAATACCCTCACCCCCCGTCTTCTCACAGTCAGAGAAGGAGCTTTCATTGCGTATCTAATACTGTTTGAATATTATAATGGATGTTCCTTCTCCTTTCAGGAGAGGGCTAGGGAGAGGGTTTAAAACATGCTATAAAATCAAAAACAAACCTAAGAAAAACAAAAACATGCCAAATCACATTATCTTACTTAGCATTATCCTGATCATTCTTATATTCATCATTGGCGCATATCAGTCAAGACAACGCAAACCCATCAAACCACGGAGGCACACAGCCAGAGAAAGCAAACTTGCCCACCTTGCCGATGGTATCGAGCTAATTTTCACGCCCATTTTCTGGATCATTAAACTCATGATCGGGATATTCAAATCATAAAGCCGTTGTTAACGATTTTTTTGAATTTGCTCATAAAATCGTGTCTGTCCCATATTGAAAATCACTCAACAGGAATACAATCTGCACATTCTCCCATCCCGCCCTTATCATGTCGAAAAACCTCGCTACGCTGATTGGCTTAAGTGCCATTTTACAGTGGTCATCTATCGTGGGATTGCTCAAAAAGATCAGTTTTAGTATTGGACCTGACCTGGCTGTACTAATGATGTATAGCTTAAGCACCCTGCTCTTACTGGCTGTTTTTGGCGTTCCCAAACTCAAAACCATACCCAAATTTTATCTGCTGAGTGCAGCTGCATTATTTCTGGTGTATGAAATCTGCTTTGCCTATGCCGTAGCCCTTGCACAAACTGCACAGCAAGCCATTGAAATTAGTTTAGTGAATTATCTGTGGCCCAGTATGACCATCGCCATGCTGATTTTATTTCATGAACTAAAATTTCACAGCTTAGTAGTGGTAGGGCTCAGTATTAGTCTGGCAGGTATTTTTTATATCCAGACGGGCAACGGAGATATTCATTTAGCAACCGTCATTCACAATATACAAGCCAATCCAACCAGTTACATATTGGCATTCATTGGGGCAAGTTTATGGTCGTTATATTGTGTATTTACCAAAAAATACAGCCAAGGACATAACCCAATCGTGTTCTTTTTCGCAATGGTAAGTGTGGTTCTCTGGAGCAAGACGCTGCTGTTAGATCACGAACAACTACCACAACTTCTTAATATTGACTTGAATATCATGCTGTATATGTTGCTGGTGTCAGTCGTGACTGGCTTAGGTTATGCAGCGTGGAATATCGGGATTAATCAGGGCAATATCGCGATGCTGGTCGCGTTATCTTATTTTAGTCCGATCTTTTCGTCTATCATTTCGATGTGGGTGCTGAATACCAGTCTATCCCACACCTTTTGGATCGGTACGATGATGGTCACCTTAGGTTCATTTATTTGCTGGCTGTCAACCAACTGGGATGAAATTCGAGACCGACTGTTTCCGGGCAAGCTCTATAAAACTTAAACCACATTTTTGCGGTTTAAGTTTGACTGCATCTGCAATCCATTAACGGGTGATGCCTAATTTATTCCACACCTCAGGGGTCAAAAACGTCGTGACCAGTTTGCTCATATCGATATATTTGAGTACGCCACTTAGCTGACTTTTAATTTCCGGATTTTTCAGTATTTCCTCGCCCGTGACCTGCCCAAGCTCCTGGAAGCTTTCGCCTACTGCTTGTACCCCTTCAGCCTGAATCACCGCTTTGGTTTGGATTGGACATTGCTCAACCAGAATCCGCTGTAAAACCGTCGCTAGATTTCTGTCAAGCGTTTCCTTTTGAGTTGCAGTTACATTGCTAAAAGCTTTTAGATCGGGATGATTACCCAATGCCACAAAGGTCCATTGCAAGACTGTGGTTTTATCAGTGCCTGTCGTCGATTTCATCAAACAGTCACTAAGCTGATCAACCGTTGGACCGGCTGTCGCAATCTGAGTTGTACCCAGCAATGCTGTGGTCATGAAGACTGCCCGAAGACCTGATAAAACTTTTAAACCCATAATCTTTCCTTTTTCACCCGTTCAAACTGCTTGAACAATGCAGCTTCTTTGTAGCATGTAAAAGGCTGGAAAACCTGTAGAACTCTGTAACCTGAGAGATAAAAAAAGTCCCGACATCAGTCAGGACTTTTGGAATCGAATGAGGAAATCAGACTTACCAGATTTTTACCCGTTTATCTTCTTCCAGATACATTGGATCTTCTTGCTTGACGCTAAAGGCTTCATAGAAAGGTTTCTGGTTAAGTAAGGTCGCACGGCCACGAATGGCTGCTGGTGAATGCGGATCTGTTTTTAACAGCTGTAATGCCAGTTCCGGACGAACTTTGGCACGCCATGCTTGCGTCCAGCCAATATAGAAACGCTGATCTCCAGTATATCCATCAATCACCGGTGCAGGTTTGCCATTTAGTGAAAGCTTATAAGCTTCATAGGCAATCGCCAGACCTGAGTTATCGGCAATATTTTCGCCTAAGGTCAGCTCACCGTTGACGTGATAGCCCGGTATCGCTTCATAAGCATTATATTGCTCGACCAGAGCTTTGGTTTTTTCCTTGAACTTTTTATCGTCTTCTTTGGTCCACCAGTTTTTCATGTTGCCATCTGCATCAAAGCGGCTGCCCTGATCATCAAAGCCATGACTGATTTCATGCCCGATTACTGCCCCGATTGCCCCATAGTTCACGGCATCATCAGCATTCATATCAAAGAATGGCGGCTGTAAAATCGCAGCAGGGAAAACAATTTCATTGCCCATCGGGTTGTAGTAAGCATTTACCGTTTGCGGCAGCATATGCCATTCTTCACGATCAACTGGTTTACCCAGTTTATCCAGCGCAATGTCATAATTGAAACTGTTGGTACGACGCAGATTTCCAATCAGGTCGCCATCTTTAATTTCCAGCTTGCTGTAGTCACGCCATTTATTCGGATAGCCAATTTTCACTCTAAAGCTTTTCAGCTTACGGTGTGCCTGTGCTTTGGTTTCTGCCCCCATCCAGTCCAGTTTTTCCAGATTCTGTTCAAATGCCAGCAACAGGTTTTCTACCAGTTTTTCCATACGCTGTTTCTGTTCAGGCTGGAAATGTTTTGCGACATAGACTTGTGCCAGACTTTCACCGAGTACCGCATTGGTCATATCAACCCCACGTTTCCAGCGTGCCCGTTGCTCGGTCACACCGCGTAAGGTTTTGCTGTACATTTCAAAGTTGGCATCAGCAAATTCCTGGCTCAAGTAAGGTGCAGCGCCATCAATCAGATGGAATTTGAAATAGGTTTGCCATACATTGAGGGGTGTACTGCTTAAAATCTTGTTTAAGTCTTCAAAATAACTTTTTTGCGCCACAATCACGGTTTTGGTTTTTTTGTCTAAACCCGTCGCTTTAAAATAGGTTTTCCAGTCAAATTCTGGCACCAGGCTTTTGACATCTTTTAATGTATAGACGTTATACATTTTTTCGAGATTACGGTTCTGCACGTTATCCCACTGAATTTTGGCAATTTCAGTTTCTAACTTCAGAATAGATTGTGCATGTGCAGCCGCTTCTGCTTCCGTTTCACCCGAGAGCGTCAACAGCTTAGCAATATGTTTAACATAGGTTTCACGGGCACTTTTCAGTTTTTCATCGTCTTTTAAATAGTAGTCACGATCTGGTAAGCCCAAACCACTTTGACCTAAAAACACCGCCATTTGATCAGACTTTTTCAAGTCAGGAATCACGTCAAATTCAAAAGGTGTACTGACACGGTTCTTTGCATAGTCTGCAAGCAACAAAGTAAAATCTTTCTTGCTTTTCATGGCCTCAATTTTGGCTAGATCTGCTTTGAGCGGCTGGATACCTTTTGCATTTAAAGTTTCCGTGTCCATAAAGCTGGCATATAAGCTCCCCACTTTCTGCTCATTGCTGCCATAATCCGATTTGGTTTTCGCCAGCTCTTCTACAATGTCATGTAATTGCTGGGTCGAGTTTTCACGCAAAATCGTGAATGCACCCCAGTTTGGCATATCAGCCGGAATTTCCTCATGCTCTAACCAGTGCCCATTTACATGCTGATAGAAGTCCTGTTGTGGTGCGATTTTTTTATCAAAATATTGAAGATGAATCCCCGAGCCAAGTGCTGCAATAGGGGGTTGATCTGAAGCATAATTTGCAGAGGAAACGGCTAATAAAGCACTTACCAATGCGGTTTTTAGAAAAATTTTCAAAGCTTGCTATCCTCGCGCTTCACTGCGCAGCTGAATTTATCAATACGTGTTGACCTGATAATCAAACACTTAAATCTTTATAAGCAGCATATATGCCAATTTTTAAACTGGTCTTGGCTCTGCATGCTGTTCCTTCGCAGAAAAAAATAGGCCTGTCTCTTTTCAGATAAACAGACCTGTTTTTTAAAACCTGTTACCAGATGGAGATTCGTTTTTCAGGTGATAAATACATCTTGTCCCCTTCTTTAATCCCAAAAGCTTCATAGAAACTTTGCTGATTACGGACAGCGCCATTGCCACGTACATGACCTGGTGCATGGCTGGCAAGGTTTAGGCTGTTTAACAGATATTCAGGATTACTTTTGCTACGCCAGACTTGTGCCCAGCCCATATAAAAACGCTGATCTCCACTAAAGCCATCAATGACAGGTGCTGGCTGACCCTTGAGCGATAACTTGTAAGCCATATGAGCGATCCCTAAGCCCAGGTTGTCAGAGATATTTTCACTTTTATTTAATTCTGCATTCACCTTATGCCCTGGCAGAACTTCATATTGTTTATATTGCTCAACTAAGGCTTTGGTGCGTTCATTGAACTTCTTACGGTCGCGCTCGTTCCAGGTTTCTTCACCCTTGCCTTTGGCATCAAAGCGGCTTCCTCTATCGTCAAAACCATGGCTAATTTCATGTGCGATAACAGCCCCGATGGCACCATAATTCACTGCAGGATCATGACTATCGTCATAATAAAATGGCGCTTGCCAGATGGCCGCAGGTAATACGATTTCATTCAGCTTAACGTTATAGTAAGCATTGGCTGTTTGTGGCGACATGTGCCAGGCTTCTGGATCAATCGGTTCTCCCACCTTGTCCAGTTCACGCTGGTAATTGAATAGCCGGGTCCGCTGGATATTCCCAATCAGATCATCCTTACGAATCTCTAGGGCTGAATAATCCCTCCATGCTTTCGGATAGCCGATTTTGATATTGATGCTATCTAGCTTATGCCGTACTTGTTTTTTAGTGTCCGAACCCATCCAGTCAGCTTGGTCCAGTTTCAGATGAAAGGCTTTACGGACGTTTTCCACCATTTCCAGCATGGCCGGGCGCTGGCTTTCATTAAAGTGCTTTTCTACATAGAGCTTGCCAAGCACATTGCCTAAAATACCGTTAGTTAGCTCCAAGGCAGACTCATTCCGTGGAGAACGTGCTTGTACACCCTCTAGTGTTTTGTCATAAAATTCAAAATGATGGTTTTGAAAAACTTCTGTTAAAAATGGCGAATAACTATTGATCAGGTTGAATTTCAAATAGGTTTGCCAGGTTTCAATTGGAACGACCTTCCATAACTGATCCAGCTGACGCAAATAATTAATCTGCGAGATCGCAACCTCTTTTCTTGCTCCTTTTAAGCCCAGTTCTGAGAAATAATTCATCCAGTCAAAAGAAGGCATATAGTTAATAATATTTTTAGTTTCAACGAGATAGGTTCTCACCTCATCATTGCGCAGCTCCACAGCGGACCAGCTAATTTTTGCCAGTGCCTTTTCCAAAGCCAGGATAGTGCGAGCATCTTCAATCGGCTTAGGCTGACCGGCAAAATTCAGGGTATTGGCGATATAAAGCATATAAGTATTGCGAATTTCCTGTTGTCGAGGCTGCTCACTCAGGTAAAAATCACGATCAGGCATTCCCAAACCACCTTGCCCTACATACATCATCGCCTTGGAAGAAGCTTTACGGTCCTGATAAAAACGGGTAGAGAATGGCAAATTCAGATTGATTTTTTCCGCATAGGCAAAAAATTCTGCCAGATCTTTTTTGGTCTTGATACTTTCAATCCGCTGCAGGTCTTGTTGCAATGCCTCAAGTCCGAGCTGTTCTAGCCGATCGGTATCCATATAACTGGCATAGAGATCTGCGACCTTTTGTTCATTGCTACCTTGCGGATACTGTTTTTTAGCCAGCTCATTAAAAATGTCAAATAACTGCTGGGTTGATTTCATACTCACTTCAGCAAATGCACCCGACAATGCCTGATCTTCTGGAATCTTTGCGGTTTTCAGCCAGTTTCCATTCACGAATTGATAAAAATCCTGCTTTGGATCAACCGTCCGATCAATCGCATTCAGATCAATTGCCGATTTTAATGAAGTTGTACTCACTGCATAACTCACAGACGAATGTAGAAATGCACCCACAAGAATCAAATGACTTAAAATATGTTTTCTCAAGCGATAAATCTCATTATTGTGTATGTTAAAAATCAATTAGTTTTTCTTGCTCAGTCCATAAGCACAAAACTGATAATTTTTAAGCAAAAGATATACCAATAATTTCTAAAATATGCCGTTGAATTAGCTTGTATTTAACAGGAGATATAGAAGAGAAAATCTGAGATGGCGATGGGAGATTCACTGTGAAATAAGGTTCGATTTGCAACCTAATACTAATTAATTTTTATTCCTATCAATAGGATAACTATTTATCTTCTATCATTGGTATTCAAAAGAAAAATATTATTTTTAAGTCCGCCTATGCTTAAGAAATACTTTTTTCAATATCACCAATCCTTAAAGTAGATGACTTTTCATGAGCATCTAATCTGCTAAATAAATGATCAAACTGCATGTGAAAATAATAGACTTATTTTAACTGTCTCAACTGATTCTTCGCCCCAGTATGGTTATAGTTGGTGGCCAGATTCTGCAGTACTCGTTTGGCCTGAACCTTGGAATTTGGAATACGGTTGGCATAGACTGGAATACTGCTTAAACAGCGTGCCACTAACATGCCCGATTCAGTATAGACACGTGTTCCTTCTGTACCCTGTAATTTGCCATAGTTATAGGCACGCTGGGCATTATTACAGGCATTGTTCAGGTTCTTACCGCTATTGATATCACGGCGTGCAGCTACATACAGTTTCATCTGTTGCTGTTGTGGCGTTTCGATATTACTTGTGCGAGCAGCAGGGACAGCAACCACTGTCGGTTCAACAGCAGGTATTTTTATTTCTTTCTTATCAGCTTCTTTTTTATCTAATTCCTTTTTCTCATCTTTGACTGAGGTTTTGGCTGCATTCTTTTCAGCAATTTTATTAGACTTAGCCGTAGTTTTATGGCCCTGATAGAAATGACGCGCTTCAGACGAGCTTTGAAGCTTGCTCAGAATCCGTACTGTGCGGGTAGTATTATTCTTATCTGGCTGACGTTCAGAAATCGGCTCAATAGAAACAATCCAGTTTTGTCCTTGAGGCATCGTACATTGATAAGCACCAATGCCTTGGGTGACATAACGGTTTTTGCTTAAACGGTTCTTCTGGGCAGAATCTTTTACTGAAGCCAATTGGCTCTTATACAGTAGAGAAAACTTGCCGCCCCGTTCATGACAATACTGGCTTAAGGTGGTTCGTGGATAGAGGGATTGTGGCTCCAGATGCTGCTTGGATTTTTCCCATGAATAAACATATTCTTTTGCCGAACCGTCAGCCTGATTCAAGTTTCTTTTAACAATCAGTTCTTGAGGACTTACATAAGGATGCTGCATATCTGATTTCATTTGCTGAATACTGTTACATCCAGCCAGGCTTGCTACACATATTGTTGGAATTATTAATTTTAGCTTCACTGCTTATCTCCCCCAGGCCTCTATAACATATAGCAAATGTGCCAAAACAACAATCTCAACAGATTGATAAATATAAAAATATAGCGAGACCTACCACTAAAAATGAGGAATAAAATGCCTAATTCATCCGGCTTTAATCCAGATAAATTGATCGAATTAACATTCTCCAAGCCAGTAAATACGCTGGATTGCTCATCAATTGAAAGATGAAGCAGTAGAAAAAAAGATATAAAAAACCGAAGAAACAGATCAGTTCTCCGGTTACTCATTCAACAAAAATTAGAGATATTATTATCATGGATGATAACGGCAATTATGCTCTCTATCGCTGTCTGAATGAGATTATAATTTGAATAATTTCCTTTACGTACACTAATTATTTTTATACGCCATATTATTGGAAATTAAACAGCACCCTGGCTGGCCTTTAAAATTCTAGACAAGAAAAAATAGCTTGGATACCCTAATATTGGGATGTTTTAGTGCCATTCATCCTAATTTTTTCGCACCTCTCCAGATCGTAATTTTCAATTTGATTTTGAATAAAAATTAATCAATAAAAAAGCCAGACCTATAATGATCTGGCTTTTAAAATTGTCTAGGAATAGAAGAAAAAAATTAATCGAGATGGGATTCAAATGCTTTCAAACGTTTATAGATGGAGAGCAATTCAATAATCGTAGGCCAAGATAGAATAAGATACTGGAAAGATTCACGAACCTTACCGAAAACATTCAGGATCTGCATCATCAAACCGAGTGTAATCGCACCCGCGGCAATACTTGGAAACAAAATAAATAATCCGTAAATATTGTCCAGTTGTAGATACCAGATACGAACCATATTGAAATAGGCATAGTGGAAATACAAACGGAAATAATTCTTACGTACCCGGCTAAACAGTTCTTGCAAGGTAAGCGGGTGAGCACGATCAGCATAATCTTCACCATAAACCAGCTCTTTACGATAAGCCGCTTCAACTTTCTGATTATTGAATTCCAGTCCAGGGAGTTTCATTCCGACAATCATTAAAATCACAGTTCCCAGAACTGCCCAACCGATCGACGCCCACATTAATGCATGCGGTATTTCACCGACAATCGGCAGTACTTTTACATGACTCGATAACTCATACAGGATTGGCAGGAAAGCCATTAATAGCATCAGAGATTCAATAAGTGAGACACTCAGCTGTTCCGTAGTTTTGCCAAAACGCATGGTATCTTCCTGAATACGCTGTGACGCCCCTTCAATATGACGTAACTTTTCCCAATGCGCCGTATAGTAGTCATTCATCGCCGTACGCCAGCGGAATACATAATGACTGACAAAGAACAGGTTAAACACCGCCAGCGTGACATAGACCATGGCAATATAAATAAAGGTCAATGCACCTTGATATAATAGGCTGACATCTCCGCCCCCTTGGGTGAGCATATTCTGGATCTGGTCATAGAACGGGCTATACCATTCATTTAAGACGACATTAACCTGCACCCCAAACCAGATATTGAACAGGATAAAGGCCGAGCCCCACACGGACCAGCGCTGCCAGGGATGTTTCGCTTTAAAATACCAGAAGGTAGCGAATATCGCGGTACTCACAAAAAACCAGAGATAGAACCAGAGAAATTTTGGCGCCCAGAAGCGGCTGACTCCTATCGGCATTTTAAGATCATGATAACCTTCGGTCATACCCAAATAGACACCCCAGCCTGATCCACCACTATGCCAAAGGCCAAGATTGATCAGAAACCACAGTACCAGACTACTAAAGAACCACACTGGTTGTGGAAAAAATGACTTAAACATTGGGGCTTAATTCTCCTTATAGATGTACGGGTCATCCAAATGACGCACAGTTTATTCTTATTTTCAGACTTTCAACGAACTGCAGCATAAATTTGCAATTCAATGTAAAAAATTACATACAAACACAAAATCGCTAAAGCTGAATTAATATCAGATTATATGATTCTTGCCTTAATACTAGCGCATAACGTACACAATAGAATGGAGGAGATCATGACTGGCCTGTCAAAAAAGTGACAAGTAGATTTTGCGCTAGATTGACTATTTGGCACCATTTGTCTTTTTCTCTTCTTTTCGTCGGTAAATAGACTGAAAATATTCGAGTTTAAGAAACTCAAATCGTTTGAAAGTTAAATCTTAATTTTTAGCCCTTTAATTTACCGGCTTAAGCGCTTTTTAAGAAAAAATTGACCGACTTGTTGACTTATGTCTCGGTTTTTCAAAAATTAGTTAAATGTGCAAAAATCATGTTAAGATTAAAAAACAGCGAAGTATCAATATTTGGGAATAAAAATATGGAAAGTTCTGTGATTGAATTACTTAAGCCAGTAACCTTGGAAAAGGAAAACTGTCACCCGATTATTTTTGAAGCTGGTACTGTTTTAAAAGTTTTGATGCAAACCCCTACCAGTCTTTTAGTCAGTAATGATGATGACTTTAACTTTACTATTCCATTGAAAGATGAGAACGATGTCTGGAGAGAGCTATAAGCACTCTGCTCTCCTCTTTATGGGGTTATGTCTACACCTAGTCTCTCAACGATATAACCCTCTCTCTTCTATGTAGCACCAAGATTTTATAATTTATCCTTCCTTTCAAAACCGGCCCTAATAAAAAATTAATAGGCTGCACTATATTCTTATTTTATATTAAATGTGTTTTTTAAATATTTCTAATTTAATGCCTATTATTTAATAGAAAGCCAATGAATTAATTTTTAGAAATATAAATCAAAACCATTTTTTACATTAAATAATCAAAAGAATCTTATTTATAGCACTCAAACTTACTCAATCACTTAATATGCAATATGTTAAATATCATTATTAATATATTAAAAATCACTGAAAAATTATTTTACAAATATACAAAGAATATCAACTTTTTCTGCTGAATATTTCCAAATTTTACAAAGTAACTTTACATGTCAAAAGTGTTTCTTTTCTGCGCCTAAAGCCATTTTGAAAAATAGAATATGTTATAAAACTAATTAGATTAAAAATCACACAGTTTAACTCTAAATTTTAATCTATTTTATATCATGCACTTAGGTGGATTTATGTCAGGCATACATAGGGAACAAGATTTAGAAGATTCATCTAGCTCATCTTTTTATATATCGCCAAAGATGATTTTAAATGATTGCAACCTGAATATGGACTCAAATCAGGTTGTTTTATTTCTTGATATTGACGGAACAATCTCTGAATTTCACCCAGATCCAGATAAAAGTATAATTCAACCTGAAATTATAAATATATTGGAAAATTTACAACAATATATTCAGCTGATATTAGTTACGGGTCGTTCTATTTTACAAGCACAAAGACTTATTCATCCTCTGCAATGGAATATCGCTGGATCACATGGTCTGGAATTAATCTATC
>NZ_DFDO01000010.1:0-12341 GCF_002367915.1 Acinetobacter sp. UBA3025 | reverse complement strand
CGCTCTGCCACGCTTCCATGGCCGCCATCATATAAATAAAAATTGCGCTTGGCAAATATTTTTCCAATTTCTCTGCATCAACTGCACAAAATAAAATCAATTTCATTAATCTTCTGAATTTTCTGGCTTTTCATAGCGAATTGAATTGATAAACCAGAGTTTCTTGCCAGATGGTGTCATCACTTCAGCTTCATCATCCACTGACTTGCCTAACAGGGCACGCGCCATGGGTGAATCAATCGAAATATGCTGCGGATGATGATCATAAATTTCATCGACACCCACAATCCGAAGGCTCTTCTGCTCACCCTGTTCATTTTCAATTTCGACCCAGGCACCAAAATAAACTTTGCCTTCCTGTTCAGGAGAAAAATCAACAATTCGCAGCTCTTCCAGACGCTTGCCCAGATAACGAACCCGACGATCAATTTTACGTAAAAGCTGTTTGTTATACTGGTAATCTGCGTTTTCCGAACGGTCGCCGAGACTGGCTGCCCAGTTCACTTTTTTGGTAATTTCAGGACGTTCCTCATGCCAGAGATTTTTAAGTTCTGCCACCAATTTGTCGTGTCCACCACGGGTAATCAGGTTAGATTTCATGTGTTTTAATTGCCAATTTTGAACCAGTTTTTAGACATTAAGAGCTTATTTTATTTGGAGTTTTAGGACAAGCCAGAATATGCAATTTTTTTCTTCAATAAATTTAATAACTTAAATTACATTTAAAAAATAAATTATGTACAAAATTTGACAATTCATTTTTTGATCTTTAATATGCACCCTACTTTTGGAATCGCTTATTTTTTAATCTATGTAGTTTTTCTACATATTTCCCGATCAATTTAGTCATTTTTGAATGACGTCATGACTGCCCAACCCTTATTGAATTTATCAAACTTTTAAAAGTTTCTGGCTAGTATTGGCTGTGATTTTTAGGGCATAAATTACTTGTAGCGGAGACAACATGCACAGTAGTTCAACCACTGGGTCGAGGCTTTGCCTTAGCTCTTTTATCTCTTCTCTCCCTGTAAAAGCACTGGTACTGAGTACGGCACTTATCCCCTTTCATAGTATCAATGCCACTAAAACCACATTTCAATATGATCATGTGGTCAATAGCAACAAACTCACCGTCGTCACAGTTCAAAGTCCAACGACTGTGTTTCAGGATGGACAACATCAGCATGGCTTTGGTTATGACCTGGTTCGTAACTATGCCAACAGCCTGAATGTTAAGCTGGATTTTAAAACTGTTCCGGATAATGCCACGGCCCTGAAATGGGTAGCCCAAGGCAAAGCCAATCTGGCCATGACCACCACTGATCTGGGTACGATTGAACAACAGCGTTTAACAGCTTTTTCTGCCACTTGTGGTGATAAGTCTGCACTGGCCAGTAATGGACTGAATTCCAATCTGAATCTGGTATTTAAATCAGCCAGTGATCCCTTGAGTCAAACCGCCAGTGCTTTTGTTTGTCAAGGCAAACAAAGCGGTGCGATCAAGCAGCTTGCATCCTTCTACAATCAGAATGTGGTAGAAGAACATTCTTGGGATGAAATTCAACAGGACCTGAACCAGCGACTCCCCACATACAAGGCGAGCTTCCAGAAATCTGCTCAGCAGTACGATCTGGACTGGCACCTGCTCGCCGCGATCGGTTACCAGGAATCCTATCTAAAGCCAAACTCCGTATCTCCCACCGGTGTCCGCGGTCTGATGATGCTCACAAGCTCTACCGCAAAAGCGATGGGGGTTAGTAACCGGACAGATCCAGGCGAAAGTATTGATGGGGGTGCCAAATACTATGACCAGATGCTGAGCCGTTATGAACATATCCCTTATCCGGATCGTAACTGGTTTGCTTTAGTTGCCTATAACATGGGCCCAGGTGCTGTGAATCAGCTGCAAAAACGTATTCAGGCCCAAGGCAAGAATCCGAATAACTGGGTAAACCTGTATGCTTATCTGGAACAGAATAAAGCCAGTAATGGTCGTTACCGTCAGGCCCTGCAATACGTGACCCGTATTCGTGCCTATCTGGAACACATCAAGACCACTCCACAGCTGGTGAATATTTAAGCCTGATCATTTCAAATCCAGATATTCAGCTATAAAAAAAAGCTTACCTCAGGGTAAGCTTTTTTGTTACTACAGCTTTTTAGATCAAAACTATTAAGCTGTGGTATTTTCAAGAACTTTCTTGAAGAGGTCTTTTTGAGCTTGGCTTGGCTTCGCTGTTTGTAATGCCATCAATTGAGACATATCGCCTTGCACTTTGATTTTACCTGTCATGAAGGCTTGCATTGCAGCCGCCATATCAAACTCAAGGAAAACTTTACGTAAGGTTTCGCCATCCATGTTCAATGTTGTTTTTGCATTTGGAGACAAACCTTTTTTAATCGCGCCACCTTCCAAAGATAATTCTGTATTACCTGTAGTGTCTGCAACGACCAAATTAATTGCCAGATTCGCCAAAGCAGGTGGCAAATCCAAATCACCAGCTTGTGCAGTGAGCGTGTCTACAGTCGAAAACCAATCATCAGTTAAAAAAGCAGGCATGATCTTTCCTCAATTTATTTATTCATTTGTGTCGACTATCCAGACGACATCAGGTTGAAGCTATTATGCTTGTGACTTGTTATAACATGATCATTATGGCAAAGGCTAACGAATTTTGTACGCACCGTTCAATTTTTGTAGTTCTTATCTTGTGTTATTTTTGATTCAGGCATAGGCCGTAGCCCATGCCTGTATCGGCTTAACTTTATATAGGTCGATTAGTCCGCTGCAAAGCCCAAATTGACCATATTGATGCGGCGGTTCTCACCTTCTACCGCCTCTTCAGTTGAACAGCTGCCTTTGAAATCGAATTCGCGCTGGCTATCCAGAATTTCAAAATCAAATAATTCGCGGTCAACTAACTGAGATGGTGAAACATTTTGCAAGGCACCAAAGATGCTGTGCAGACGTTTTGGATGTGCATTGTCCCATTCACGTAACATGTCATTGATAATGGCACGTTGAAGATTTTCCTGAGAGCCACATAAATTACATGGAATAATTGGAAATTGACGCATCTGTGCATATTTGATGATGTCTTTTTCTTCCACATAGGCCAATGGACGAATCAGGATATTCTTTTTGTCAGAAGACAGCAGTTTTGGCGGCATGGCTTTCAGGCTGCCCCCATGGAACAGGTTCAGGAAGAATGTTGCCAAAATATCATCACGGTGATGACCCAGCGCCACTTTAGTCGCCCCAATTTCCTGAGCAAAACCGTACAAAGAACCACGGCGCAGACGTGAACATACTGCACAGTAAGTCTTACCTTCCGGTGTCAGTTTTTTGGTAATGCTGTAGGTATCTTTTTCCAAGATGTAATACGGAATGTTATTTTCTTCTAAATAACGCGGTAATACATCTTCCGGGAAACCGGGCTGTTTCTGGTCCAGGTTAACCGCCACCACATCAAAGTTGATTGGTGCAATGCGTTTAAACTGAAGGAGGATATCAAGCAAGGTATAACTGTCTTTACCACCAGAAATACACACCATGACCTTGTCGCCGTCTTCAATCATCTTGAAGTCGCGAATGGCATGTCCGACCTGGCGGCGAAGCTTCTTCAACAAACGGTAGTAGGCAGAGCTTGTTGGCAGTTCAGGTTTGAAATTAAATCCTTGCTCGGATTCAACTGGCGAGTACATAGACGAGAATAACCCATAAATAGAAATACCGCGCAATTTTAGCTGATTCGGTTCCGTATCGCATCAAAAGAATTTATTTTCATACAAATGCCATATTAGTTTCATTTTCATGTTTTATTTAGATTGATATATTGAACGATTTAGTTCAATTTTTAAGCGAGATGCTTATCTTTTGGACTTTTCCACAGTTGTCCACAAAAGCTGTGGATAACTTTGTGGATTGAAATGGACTTGACAACTTGTTCACCTCAAAATTTAAGGCTTTTCTTTAAATTGATCATTTTTTGATCAATTTATTTTATTATTAAAATCAATAACTTAAAGCTGTCAACCCTAAGGTTTTAAATTAAATAAAAAAAATATTTTAGTGTTCAAAATATTGACAGGCGTTCCCGTTTACATACTCGTTTATAAATGCAGCGTATAAGGCTGTGCATTACGTAATTTTTTGTTAAACTCATCCATGAATTTTTCTAGCTTATTATTTATCAAATATAAACAATGAAAATAAAGACGTATTTCTTGGGGTGTCAACTGATCGGTAGCTTGCTTATGCTGGGCTGCAGTCATTTGGTGTATGCCGGTGAAACCATCTATCAGTTGCGTGATAAAAACGGCAGTACCTTATTGACCAATAAGAAGAGCCGTTATAATCATCTTCAGGTCGAAAAGAAGACTTATTATCCGGATAGCAATATTCATAGCTATAGTAACTGGGGCAGCAGCGAGTCGTCAGTTTTGCCTAGCTATAGCAAGAATAAGAACGCTTTTGATTCGATCATTCGTCAGGCCGCCCAGACTTATGGTGTGTCTGAAGGTTTAATTAAAGCAGTCATGCATACTGAATCCGGCTTTAATACCCATGCCCGCTCCCCTGTGGGTGCACAAGGTTTGATGCAGCTGATGCCAGCCACTGCACGTCGCTTTAATGTCAGTAATGCTTATGATCCTCATCAGAATATTATGGCGGGTGCTAAATATCTGGCCTGGTTATTAAAGCGTTTTAATGGCAATACCAGCCTGGCACTGGCGGGCTACAATGCCGGTGAAGGCAATGTCAGCAAATATGGTGGAATCCCGCCTTTCCGGGAGACTCAGGATTATGTACGCCGTGTGACCAGCCGTTATCAAAATCTGTATACTCATGGCGTGAGTGCAAGTACAACCACGTCTAGCACATCATCCAGTGAAGGCCGCATCATTGCCAGTTCAGCGAACTACTCCAATGATAGCAGCAGTACTTCACACATTCAGGCAGCCAAGTATCAGCGTCAGATTATTATGAATTCTGATGGCAGTTATACCGATGCACCGATGGGTTCTTATGCAACGGCGAATGCAACAGCAGCAGCTAAAATTTATTTAAGTGAATAAATAAATCAAAATCATTTGATTCTAAATAGCCTTAGCGAAAATGCAGCAAAAAATAAAGCTGTGTTTTGTGATCCAGGGCCATTTTTTTTCTTGAATTTTTAGTCATTTCACCCCATATTGATTTCAATGATTTTCATTTGCTAATCAGATTATTTTTTTATAATAAGAGGATTTCTCAATGATGCGGATTGGTTTGTTCTTGCTAACCAACCTCGCGGTACTGGTTGTAGCTGGCATTATCCTGTCACTCTTCGGTGTCGGTAGTTACCATGGCGCGGGTGGCTTGAATCTAGGCAACCTGTTGGTGATCTGTTTTGTGTTCGGTATGGTGGGATCACTGATTTCCCTGTTCATGTCTAAATGGATGGCGAAAAAAACAACCGGTACTGAACTGATTGACCCAAATGCCCCTCGTAACCAGGCAGAAGCATGGTTATTACAAGAAGTTGCGCAACTTTCTCAGCGCGCTGGCATTAAAATGCCGGAAGTGGGTATTTTCCCATCTTATCAGTCAAATGCCTTTGCAACAGGCTGGAACAAGAACGATGCGCTCGTGTCTGTGTCCACGGGTCTGCTTGAACGCATGAATAAAGACGAACTTCGTGCGGTACTGGCACACGAGATTGGTCACGTTGCCAATGGCGATATGGTGACACTGGCCTTGATCCAAGGTGTAGTCAACACATTTGTCATGTTCTTTGCCCGTGTAGTTGGCGACTTTGTAGACCGTACGATCTTCGGTCGTGAAGAAGGTGAGGCACCGGGTATTGGCTATTTTGTGATTACCATTGTGCTGGATATCGTATTTGGTATTATGGCTTCAGCGATCGTGCTGTGGTTCTCACGCTACCGTGAGTATCGTGCTGATGAAGCAGGTGCACGTTTGGCAGGCAAACAGGCGATGATTTCAGCGTTATTACGTTTACAGGCGGAATCAGAAATGCCGGATACTATGCCGAAAGAAATGAAAGCCTTTGCAATTTCTGCTGGTCAGGAACAAGGTTTTAGTCTGGCGGCACTGTTCCAGACTCACCCAACGATTGAACAACGTGTTGCTGCTTTGCAACAACTCGATTGCCCTTAAGCAACGCATTGATTGCTTGATAGAAAAAAGCCTGCATTTGCAGGCTTTTTTATTAAGTTTAGGTTTATAAACCTTCAGGCTTTAAACCATTGAAAGAGCTGCATTGTGCCCCAGCCAATGGCCATAATTAACAGAATCAAAAAGAAAGTTCCTAAGATATCTGGTAGATGAATCCAGATCCAGGCCACCACAGGATTACGCCAGAAAGCAGATTGCTGTTGTCTGCGTTCCAAACTTTCATGCAGAAATGGATGTACCACATGATGATCGGTACGGATCTGGTATTCGTCCCGGATATGCTGATGCACAATATCCAGTGCCTTACGGCTAGGACGAATAAAAATATCAAATATTGTTCCTGCTACAGGAATAAAGCCGACCACAGCATCCATGACGGCCATTTTCAGGACTGGCTTTAATTTTTCATTCGGCACCCCGATCTGACGGGCTTTATAAATCGCATAACTAGTCAGCACAAAACCTGCGATATCTCCCGCTACCGGAATGGTACTCAAAGCAGCATCTGCCCCGACGCCCTGCTTGGTAAATGGAATCCGTATCACCGAATCCATCATATTGGCAAACTTGGCCAGATCCCGCTCCAGCCGAATGACATCCTGTTGGCTCAGTTTATTTTTTTGTCCGGGATCAGGCATGGGTTCTTCCAGAAATGAGACTGATGTAATTGAGCATAAAGTATTTTTTCTATTTAAGCTGTAATTGCTAGGTATTTAAAACAATAATTGAGAGGCAATAAATAAGTAAATAATCACCCCGGTGGCATCACAAATTGACGTCACCAGCGGTGCTGATGCACTGGCTGGGTCCATTTTCAATTTATTGAGAATAAAGGGTAAACTCATGCCAATCAGACAGCCCATCAGCACAATACCTAACATAC
Source organism: Acinetobacter sp. UBA3025 (assembly GCF_002367915.1). Taxonomy (NCBI): domain Bacteria; kingdom Pseudomonadati; phylum Pseudomonadota; class Gammaproteobacteria; order Moraxellales; family Moraxellaceae; genus Acinetobacter; species Acinetobacter sp. UBA3025. The sequence continues at coordinate 5,277 of NZ_DFDO01000010.1, read as the reverse complement.
TTAAAGCGAGTACAACAGCGACCATCCAGTCGCCTCGAATATAACCCAGAATTGATACTGCAATGGCCATCGTTCCACCCAGACATAAAGCAACCAGGGATTCACGACCCAGCAGGCTAAACCAGTCCTTAAACTGCACATCACCTGTTGCCAAGGCACGCACCATCAAGGTGGCAGATTGCGAACCAGCATTCCCGCCACTTCCCACCAATAATGGCAAGAAAAATACCAGCACAATATGGGTGGAAATAATATCTTCAAAATGAGCAATCCCGATTCCGGAGAGCAGACTGCCAAACACCAGAATGACCAGCCAGAATACCCGTTTTTGATACAATCTGAGAATCGGTGCGGTTTTCAGACTCAGTTCATTCAAAGGCGTCACTGCACCGGATTTTAAAATATCTTCAGTACTTTCTGCCTCTGCAATATCCATGGCATCATCATAGGTAATAATCCCGACCAGCTTTTGAGTCGCGTCGACCACAGGCAAGGCAATAAAATCATAATAGGCCAAGGTACGGGCGACCTGCTCCTGATCCTCATCCACAGTGGCATAGACTACATCTGTGGTCATGACCTCATTAATGGTGGCATCCGGCCGTGCTTGAATAATTTGCCTTAAGGAAATTACGCCGAGCAGATGCTGTTTCTCATCCACGATATAGATCAGATATAAAGTGTCATGATTCCCCGCAATATCACGTAGCGTTTCAATCGCCTCAGTCATGCTCAGCTCGGGAGCAAGCGTGACGAAGTCTGAACTCATTAATGCACCGGCAGTTTCTTCCGGATAAGCATGCAGCTCTCGTAGGGTTTGTAGCGACTGGGTGGATAATTTTCCAAGTAACTGCTGCTGCACTTCACAGGGCATCTGCTTGTATAAATCAATGAAGTCATCGGAATGCATGGCATCCATCAGACTGGCCAGTTGTTCCAGAGGAAATTGATAGGCCAGCTGGATTTGTATGGCCAGTGGCAAGTACTCCAGCACTTCTGCCTGACGTTCCAACTGCTTGAAATGGTGACAGCGTTCTGCTGGTCCAAGCTCAGACAGAATTCTGGCCTGATCGGCAATATTCAGCTTTTGTAGAAGCTGATGAATATTATTTTCCCCTGTCAGCAGAGTCTCATGTAGTTGCTGTATTTTTTCTTGGTGCTGCATTCCCATACCATCATTCCATGCAGGTATGAAACATACCCGTCCTAGAGTGAGTATTCCTCATTTTCCTGATTGATTTGTATAACTTTATTTGTTGCTTTGACACGAAACAGGTTTCGGATTAACACATACATAAACGGGATAAAGAATAATACCAAAATAGTTGCAAAAATGACCCCGCCCAAAACGCTGGCACCAATTTCCTGACGGCTGATCGCACTGACCCCAGAAGCAAAAATCAAAGGAATCACTCCCGCAGCAAAAGCAATAGAGGTCATGAGAATCGGCCGTAAGCGCAAACTTGCTCCTTCTAAAGCTGCAACTATTGCGGTTTTTCCTGCTTTCTCTGCCTGTGCAGCAAACTCCACAATCAGAATGGCATTTTTACAGGACAGACCAATCGTCGTCAGCAAGGCAATATGAAAAAAGATGTCATTGGCGAAACCAAAGATCCAGCAAAATAAGATACTGCCACCTACGCCCAATGGAATGGCACTGATCACGGCCACAGGAATGGTCCAACTTTCATATAAAGCGGTTAAACACAGGAAAATAAAGGCAATCGAAATCACATACAGGAAAATCGCCTGACTGCTGCTGCGCTTTTCTTCCAATGCGGCTCCGCTCCAAGCCAGATTCACACCTTCCTGGGCATCTACCAATGCTTCAACATCCTGCATGGTCTGACTGGAAAACTTGTCCTTTGGAATCCCGGCATAGACTGGAACAGCGTTATAGCCCATATAACGATTAATACTGTTCGGCCCGCCCTGCCAATTCAGACTGCTAAACTGGTTAAACGACAGCATTTCACCTTTTTGATTGCGTACATGCCAGAAGGCCAGATCTTCAGGTTTGGAACGGTATTCTGCTTCACCCTGCATAATCACACGCTTAATCTGTCCGCGATCAATAAAGTCATTGATGTAAGTTCCACCCCATGCTGCAGCCAAAGTACTGTTTACATTTTGCTGAGGAATGGAATGCTTTAACACACGTTCTGCATCAAGTTTGATATTCAGCTCAGCGCTTTCTTTAGGTTGATCCAGCTGTAAAAATTCAATCGATGATTTGCCTTGGGCACGCGCTTCAATCTGGCCAAATGCCTCCTGTAAAAATTCAGCTCCTTTATAATTCAGGTCTTGCAACCAGAAATCGACCACACGACCATTACTCGACATGGAAGGTGCCATAAAGAAAATTTGGGCATTGGCATGATTGGCAAAGTGTTTCTGTGCTCGATCGACAATGGCAAAGACCGAATCTTCAGGATTTTTGCGCTCAGCCCAGTCTTTTAATACCACAAAGAGCTGCCCACGATACGGACCTACACCGACATTGTTGCCGCTATACCAGACACCTAAACTCTGAATGCGTTCCGATTCGTGTTTCATTAAATAGTCTTGTACTTCACGCCCGACTTTTTCGACTTCTGTACGCGGTGCATTGCCAGGCATGACAATCTGCCCCATAACAAAGCCCATGTCTTCGGTGGGCATCAAGCCTTCCGGCAAATGCTTATATACCCAGCCGAAGCCCATTATGCACACACCAAACAGTGCCAACATCATGAATTTCAATCGCATACTCCGAGCTGAAACTTTTTGGTAACCGGCATTGAGCTGATCCATGCCATGGTTAAAGCACTGCGCCCAGCGAGCCTGATGATGTTTGCGTTTGAGGAGTTGTGCCGCAAATGTTGGAGTAATGATTAAGGCCACGAATAAAGACAGGAACATCGCTACCACCAAAGTGATGGAAAATTGACGATAAATCACCCCAGTGATGCTGCCAAAGAAAGCCATCGGGATAAATACTGCGGTAAGTACTAGCGTAATACCGACCAGTGCTCCGCTCATTTCCTGCATGGATTTTAAGGCAGCCGCTTTGGCATCCAGATATTCTTCCTGCATCAGGCGTTCAATATTTTCCACCACTACAATGGCATCATCGACTAGCAGACCGATGGCTAAAATCAGGGCAAATAAGGTAAAACTATTCAGAGTCATATCCAAGACATACAGCACTGCAAAGGTCGCTAAAACCACAATCGGAATCGTAACGGCCGGAATAATCGTGGCACGCCAGTTTTGCAGGAAGATAAACATCACCACAATGACCAGAATAATGGCTTCAACCAGAGTTTTAGCTACCTGTTCAATTGAGCTGGTAATAAATGGAGTTTTGTCCATGGTCATTTGCAACTGGTAGTGCGGTGGCAAATTGGCCTGAGCGTTTTTTAATACGTCTTGAATCTGTTTGGACACGGCAATAGCATTACTCCGCGGCGCCAAAGTAATCGATAAAGCTGAAGAGAGCTGTCCGTTGGTATAGTTAATGTGGTTATAACTTTCTGCACCTAGTTCTACCCGTGCCACATCTTTTAAATACAGCAATGAACCGGAATCTGTGGTTTTAACGATGATATTTTCAAATTCTTTCACACTGCTTAAATGTGAACCGGCACTGACCTTGGCATTGAGATATTGATCCTGCATCGTCGGCAAACCACCAATTGCGCCTGAAGCCAGTGGCGCGTTTTGAGTTTCAATGGCATTACGGATATCGCTTGGCATCAGGTTAAACTGGTGCAACTTATGCGGATTTAGCCAAATCCGCATGGCATAACCTGCACCGTACAGGTCAATTTCCCCTACACCTTCAATACGTGACAAACGCGGTTCGACGTGGACCATCAAATAATCTGAAAGTTCGGTAACGCTACTCTGCCCACTCTCATCATATAAACTTAATAGTGCAAACTGGTCATACCCTGATTTATAAACATTGACTCCGCCCTGCTGCGTCTCTTCAGGTAAGCGGCTCAATACACCATTCACGGCGTTTTGAACCTGTAACTGGGCTTGATCAAGATCGACTCCTGGCTCAAATTGCAGCGTAAGTTGGGCCCGTCCCACCGAACTGCTGGAGTAAAAAGTTTCCAGACCTTCAATGCCTTTTACCGCCTGTTCCAGAATCTGGGTCACCGATTGCTCAACTGTTTCAGCCGATGCACCACGATAACCTGCGGAAACGCCTAAAGCTGGCGTATCCATATTTGGCATATGTTCAATGGGAATTTTTTGAAGTGCAAATACCCCAAGGGCCATCATTAAAATTGCAATGACCGCTGCAAACTTGGGACGATAAATAAAAAAGCGCGACAACATAAATCAGAAATCCCCATCAAATGCATCTTTAGGATGCACACGCCATGAATAGATGATTTCTATAGCAATTTTCACACCATGCTTAAATTTAAGCCAATCTTTACCTTTTTATTTCCGATAAAAAATCCCCGTTATAACGGGGATTTTAGAATGCTATATTCTCAATTGATATTATGTATGTGATTTCTTCATCGTCATTTGGCGAATTAAAACGTACATAAATGGAATAAAAATTAGCACCAGTATCGTTCCGAAGATCACTCCACCAAAAACACTGATTCCAATCTCACGACGACTGGCTGCACCTGCACCAAAAGCAAAGACCAGTGGCAGAATGCCAGCACCAAAGGCCAGAGATGTCATCAGGATTGGGCGCAAGCGTAGTGACGCACCTTCAAGTGCAGCTTCAACTACCGATTTACCTTTTTCCTGAGCCAATGCCGCAAACTCTACGATTAAAATTGCATTCTTACAGGACAGACCAATCGTGGTCAGCAAAGCAATCTGGAAGTAAATATCATTCGGAAAATCTGCCAGAAAACTAAAAATGATATTCCCACCAATCCCTAGAGGAATAGCGGACATGACCGCAGTCGGAATCGTCCAGCTTTCATATAAAGCGGCCAGGCACAGGAAAATGAAACCAATCGACACCAGATATAACCAGATTGCCTGATTACTGGATTGTTTTTCCTCAAAGGATAAACCGCTCCAGACCACGTCAATGCCATCCTGTTTTGCCACCAGATTTTCAACATCTTGCATCGCTTCACCAGAACTGGAACCTTTGACCATATCCGCTTGCATTTGCAGCGAGGTATAGCCCATAAAACGGTTGACTACCTCAGGACCACCACTCCAGTCCACCTGAGCGAAATTACTGAAAGGCACCATCTCGTTCAGGTCATTACGTACATGCCATTGCGCCAGATCTTCAGGTTTGGA